>JBFOMC010000291.1:0-10467 GCA_040830565.1 Flavobacteriaceae bacterium | reverse complement strand
TAACTTCAAGAATAGTACGGTTCGTTTTTCTTAAATAATCATCTATGGTTGCCTTGACGACCTCTGGAGTGATTTTTTTGAACTCGTCTTCCAGGGTGTTTATCCTGGCCGGATTATCGTCAAAAAGAGCAAAGCTGCAAAGCAAATCTGCCCTACCTAATCCAAAGGTGCCACCTATGTTATCATATAACTGAGACCGGATTTTGACTATGGCCCTGTCTATCATTTCCTGATTGACACTCTCTTTTAATTCTGTCATCACTTCATCTACCGAGCCAAGAATATCGGCTTTGGAGGTTTCCTTGTCATAAGTTAGGTTATACATCCATAGCATGGGGCCTTTGTAATTGAACATATTTCCAAGATAGTTTATCCCACCATTGACGTTTGAGGTATACCCCTTGTCTTTTACAAGTTTCTGAGATAACAAACTGTTGTCTCCTTGTACCAAAATCTGGTCTAGTAGGCCCATCGCATAATATTCCTGGGTATTTCTCTCAGGCATGTGGTAGGCCAGAGCAATAGCCGGCTTATTGGCCAGGGAGTCGTTTTTAACAAATTCCTTTTCTTCCTCTTGTCGAGGTTCAGAGATATCCGGTTTTTCGGGCAGTTCCGAAGCAGGGATATTTCCAAAGTATTTTTCGATCCACGCTTTGGTCTCTTCTATATCAAAATCCCCAACCACGGAGACAGCTGCGTTGTTCGGAGCATAATACGTTTTGAAAAAACTGGCTACATCCTCAAGGTTAGCAGCGTCTAAATCTTCCAGGTCCCCGTAGAAATTATGAGCATTGTACCAGTTTGTATTGGCATACTGGGGCATGTCTAACCAGGGAAAACCGCCATAAGGCTGATTAAGGACATTCACTTTCACTTCATTTTTTACAACGCCTTGTTGATTGGTAAGGTTGTCTTGGGTAATATCTAATCCGCGCATTCTGTCCGCTTCTGCCCACAACATGGTTTCTAATTTATGAGAAGGTACGATTTCGAAATAATTGGTGAAGTCAAAGCGAGTAGAACCGTTCAATACCCCGCCATTTTGTTGGATCAATTTTACGAATTCCATTTTTCCAAGGTTTTTAGAACCCTGGAACATCATATGTTCAAATAGGTGGGCAAAGCCGGTTCTGTCTTTGGGTTCAATTCTAAACCCGATATTGTAATAGACCGCAACGATTGCTGTCGGTGAGGTGTGATCCTGTGAAAGGATCACCTTAAGACCATTGTCGAGCTTGTAATACTCCACAGGTACTTTGAATTGCGAAATCTCTTCCTTTTTTTCTGTTTCTTCTGCACATCCAATAAGAAACACGCCAATAAAGGAGAGAAGTAAAAACCTAAAATTTAGTTTCATTGATTGAGTTTTAGTAGTTCGTTATTGTTTAAAGTTACTTATACTATTTGAATAAGACTGTTTATTAACATCTTTGTTACAAAAATATTGGATTCAATAGTCGTCCTTGGGATACCAGTCTAGTTGAACCACTTCAATATCCTTATTTTGGGTATTAATGATGGATTTAAAACTGTTTACATCGCTTACGTCCGGTCTCCCTCTGTAGTGATAAGGATATACTTGTTTCGGTCGAAATTCCAGCACGGCTTCTGCAGCTTTGTCTACTGGCATAGTATAAGGTAGATTCATGCAAACAAAAGCTTTATCAATATTCTGCAAGGCTCTCATTTCTGGAATATCTTCGGTATCTCCTGAAATATAGATCCTTTGTTCTCCCAAATTAAGCACATAGCCATTACCACGACCCCTGGTGTGGAAATTTAAAGCCTCCTTTCTCAAGTTATACATGGGAATGGCCTCTACGAGTATTCCATAGCGTTCTTTGGTCTCCCCATTGTTTAATACATCAATTTGAGGAGTAAATGCAATAGGAATCTTTTCAGCAACCGCTTTCGGCACAATTATCTTGGCTTTCTGAGTGTTTAAAGCCTCCAGGGTCTCAATACTCAAATGATCCCCATGAATATCTGTAATAAGTATGAGATCTGCCTGCTTTTGTCCTTCAAAGGCGGCTAGTCCTCCAACCGGGTCTATATATATGGTGATCTCTCCCCATTCAATGACTGCGGTGGCATGTTCAATTGGAATTATCTTCAACTCGGGTTCATTGTCTATGCTTTCTGAAACAACCGTTGAGGTTATGTTTTGATCAGCCTTTTTAGGCTGTTCCCCGCACCCAAAAAGGATTGTCAAGCAATAAATTAAAGAAATAATGGATTTTTTCATTTTTAAAATAGCTAAGGGTCAATGTTTTACAAAGCCCCAGTTTCAGGGCTTTTCAAAATATAAGGGCATAAAAAGGTATCATTTGGCGCACCTTAAAACGACAGATTATCGATTTTTTTCAATCCAAAAAATCTAAAAGAAAATATTAACCGTATATAGACTGATACAAACAAACAATTTAAACAAAAATTAAAAAGTAATTAATTTTTAACATTATGACTGAAACAAAAAGTAATAACGGATTGAAGGTAATTGCAGGTTTATTGGCTGTAGTTCTTTTGGGTACCATCATCTACACAGTTAGTCTTTATCAGGATAAAAAGAAGACTACTACTATGTTGACTCAGGAAAAAGAATTAGTAGTTGAAGACCTAAATAGCTTAAAGTCAGAATATGACAAAGCTATTTTGGAAAGCAATGCCACTAATGAAGAGTTGGTTGCTGCAAGAGATAATATTGCAAAATATATTGATTCAGTAAAATCAATGAAGGCAGATCTAAGCACTTTAAGAAGATACAGAAATCAAGTGAATATTCTTAAGAAAGAGAGAGAGCAACTATTAGCGCAGGTAGATTCCCTTACACAGTCTAACACTTTGATCGCTATGCAAAGAGATAGCACCTTTGTAGAGCTCGAAAAGCAAACTGTTTTTAACGATTCTTTGGTTGTTCAAAACACCCAGCTTGCTGATGCTGTTGAAAGAGGATCTGCTTTAAATCTTTCTACATTGACTGTAGATGCGGTAAAAGAGCGTAAAAGCGGAAAGTTGGTATCTACGTCTAGAGCTAAGAGCACTGACAAATTCAAAATCTGTTTTACTGTTGCGGATAACGTAATTGCCGAAGCCGGAGATAGAGAATTTTTATTGGAGGTTTTAGATCCTCAAGGAAATATTCTTGGAGGCGGAATGTCTAAAGCTAGCGAAGAGGGTGCCTCTGTAACTTACAGCAAAGGAACCAACTTCTACTACGAGAACAAAAATCTTGACGTTTGTGATTACATCAACAAACCTGCCGGAGATTTCCAAAAAGGAAATTATATGGTAAATGTATACGATGACAGACTTAAGTTAATGGCAACTTCTAAGTTCACATTGAAGTAAGAAACACTATCCATTTATAGAGAAGGGGATGATTTTCGAAATCATCCCCTTTTTATTTGTAGTGGGTTAAAAGCTTATTTAAGACCTCCTACCATGTCTTCTGGTTTTACCCAGGCATCGTACTCTTCAGCGGTGACATAACCCAAATTGATGGCCTCTTCTCTTAAAGTAGTTCCATTTTTATGTGCGGTATTTGCTATTTCAGCGGCCTTATAATACCCAATTTTCGTATTCAATGCCGTTACAAGCATCAGCGAATTATTTAATAATTCTTTGATTACGGCTTCATTAGGGGCAATGCCAACAGCACAATTGACATCAAAACTAACACAGGCATCCCCCAGAAGTTGTGCGGACTGAAGTATATTAGCCGCCATCATGGGCTTAAAGACGTTGAGCTCATAATGGCCCTGTGTTGCACCAATAGCAAGAGCAACATCATTTCCCATCACCTGTGCACAAACCATGGTTATGGCTTCGCATTGGGTCGGATTAACCTTCCCTGGCATAATAGAGCTTCCTGGTTCGTTGGCAGGAATGATAATTTCGCCAATACCAGATCTTGGCCCGGAGGCCATCATTCTGATGTCATTGGCAATTTTGTTGAGGGAAACCGCTAGCTGCTTTAACGCCCCATGACTCTCTACCAGGGCATCGTGAGCTGCCAGGGCTTCAAATTTGTTTGATGCGGTCACAAAAGGCAGTCCTGTAAATTCGGCAATGTATTTGGCTACTGTAACATCGTAACCTTTTGGGGTATTAAGTCCAGTACCAACCGCGGTTCCGCCAAGAGCCAATTCACTCATATGATCGAGCGTATTCTCAAGTGCCTTTAGACCATGGTCTAGTTGAGATACATAACCAGAAAATTCTTGTCCCAGGGTTAGGGGAGTGGCGTCCATTAAATGCGTTCTTCCAATCTTAACTACGTCGCAAAACTCCTTGACCTTGTTATCTAATGTGTTTCTCAATTGGGTCACGCCAGGGATGGTTACCTCCACTATTTTTTTGTAAGCGGCAATATGCATCCCTGTCGGAAAGGTATCGTTAGAGGACTGAGATTTGTTTACATCATCATTAGGTTGGATGGTTTTTTCTCCCTCACCAATCACTTTACCGGCTAGTTCATGCGCCCTGTTCGCAATGACCTCATTTACATTCATATTGCTCTGGGTCCCGGAACCTGTTTGCCAGATCACCAGGGGAAATTGATCGTCATGTTTCCCGGCCAATATCTCATCACAAACCTGGGCAATAAGATCCCGTTTTTCCTCCGATAACACTCCCAACTCATGATTTGTATAAGCGGCAGCTTTTTTGAGGAAGGCAAAGCCATAAATGACATCTATGGGCATAGACGCTTCAGGTCCTATTTTAAAATTGTTTCGCGATCTTTCCGTTTGAGCTCCCCAGTATTTATCTGACGGAACTTTAACCTCGCCCATGGTGTCTTTCTCAATTCTAAAGCTCATTTTCTAGCGTATTTTGATTCTAACAAAGGTAATGGTTTAACACGCTATTTCCTTTTCGGAAATAAGGGAAATTTGCCTGAATTATATTTTTAGACTTTCATTTGCAGTATTTCCTATTTTACAATTATCTTTGTAGCAGAAACAATTCGTATTATGTTTGAATTTGACCAGTATTTAGGATTTTTAGCTTTTCTGACCATTTTAACCATTGGGTTTTGGCTAATGATGTTTTTGTTATTGTTTGTAGTTCCTTACTGGTTAGGAGGAAATTTAATGGAGCTTTGGAAAGAAAGACGTGAGGCCAAACGTGCTAAACGCAACGCATAAAGGAAGAAGCCAACTGGCTTCTTTTTTATTTTAGGATTATTTCCTTAGCCCTCAAATTCAAAATCTTCGTCCCCATTTCCGCCTCTTCGGCCATTTCTGTCTCTTTGATTCTTCTGTTGATTAAATCTATATAGAAAAGAAAGCGTTATTTGTCGTTCGCGCCATTGAAATTCGCTATAGGTAAAAACATTCTCTGTCCTGGTCTCGCTTCTGCGTTTTCTAGTGTTGAATAGGTCGCTTACGTTCAAGGATAAGGTGGCTTTGTCTTCAATGAGGTCCTTGCTAAATGCCAGATTTGTACTAAGAATGCCCTTGTTTCGGGTTTGGGCATTCTTATTTGGGCCTCTGTAAAATAAGTTTGTTTGAAAATCTATCTTGGCAGGCAAAGGTATTTTGGCGCTGAACCGGGTAAACCAGGTTAGGTTATCTGCGTCAAAGTTTTGAACAATTTCCTGATTTTGAAAGTTGATAAACGAATAATCTCCTCTAAGTTTTTGTTGAAATAGATTCAGGTTCCAAGTGAGTCTCCAACTTCTTTTCGGGGTATAAGTAGTAGTAAATTCGAGGCCGGTACGATCATCTGTGGCAAGATTTATTGGGGTCCTGGTTTGCACGGGAACCAGCACAAAGTTCCCTGGATTATTAGGGTTTTCAATTTCCACAAAGTCGCCCGTTTCCTGAGTGATGAACTGAAATACTCCGGTTGAATGGTTGTAATAAACCGAGGTGGAAAAGGTTATTTTGTCCCAGCGCTTGAGATATCCAAAGTCAAAGGCGTTGGTGTAAGTCGGGTCGAGATCCGGATTCCCCTGAAATAGGTTGGTGTTGCTCGATCTTGAGGGAAAAGGATTTATAAATCGAGACCGTGGTCTTCGTAATCTGCGGCTATAACTTAGGGTGAGCTGTTCCCTTTCTGAAAATTCATAGCCCAGGAAAATGGAGGGGAACCAATCTACATAGTCCTTGTCGTCTACCTCATTTGTATTTACCAGGGTGATGCCAATATCTGAGGCCTCCATTCTCATCCCTCCCAGAATGTTAAACTGGTTCAATTTGGTTCCTAATTGTATATAGGCTGCATTCACGTATTCCCTGTAATTGAGCTCATTGCTAAAATTAGGGTCGCTATTTAATACGCCATTTTCAAGAATACCAAAATCAAAATCCGTATTGAAATTGTTAAAGGTGCCTCTATAGCCTAATTCGAATTGTGAACTATTCTCCTTACCGAATGGCAAAACGTAGTCCATTTGTACCAGTTGCCTTCTCTGAAACTCGTCGTTTATGGTTTGTTCTGTAGGGAGGTTTTGACTCTCACCGATAATTCGTTCCTGGATTATGGAGTTTTCCAACTCGCTCCCCCTTGAATACTGATAGTCCATAGTGAGCTCATGACCGTCATCATTGAAGCGTTTAATGTAATTAATGGAATACTGCACGTCTTCTTCGTCTTCGGTCTCTGTGGTGAAACGATTCCTTTGGATAGATTGATTTCTGGAAGCGCTTGTATTTATAAAATCTATATCTACCGTATCTTCCCCATCAGATTTCCTGTAAACCAGAGAATTGGTGATACTGCTGCTGCTATCAATAAAATACTCAAAGCCAATATTGGTATTAAAACCGTCGTTCTGTCGCTGATACCTCCTTCTTTCATCCTGAAAGCTAGCGGTGCTGCCATCCGCATTAAAATTCTCTTGTTCGTACAAGGCGTTGCCAGGAGCGTTTCTGTAGCGGTAAGATGTGTTGGTGAAAATATTAAACCGTTCTCTTCTAAGATTTAAACTCAGGGCACCACCAAAATTGTCTGGTTGCCCCGCGTTAAGGGTCAAGGAGCCATTGAGACCTGCTGTTTTGCTTTGTTTTAGAATAATATTTAAGATTCCCGCAGTGCCTTCTGCATCATATCTTGCAGAGGGATTTGTTATTACCTCAACTTTTTCTATCGCTTCGGCCGGCAGTTGTTGTAAAGTCTCAGGATTTAAGCCTGATAGGGCGGAGGGTTTGCCATTAATAAGGATGCGAACACTTTCATTTCCTCTAAGACTAATGTTTCCTTCGACATCTACAGTGACGGAAGGAACATTATCCAGAACGTCGGTAACGGAACCCCCTTTAACCGTAAGGTCGGAACCGACATTATAAACTTTTTTATCGAGCCTAAGCTCCACAGTTGTCCGCTCTCCGACCACCTCAACTGCTTCCAGTTGTTCTACATCCAGCGCCATTTCTATGACACCTAAATCTGTAGCCTCTCTGAGGAGTCTTTCCTCAAATTTGTGGGTTTTATAAGAAATGTACTCAATTCTGATGTGGTATCTGCCGGGAAAGGTTTCAACGTCAAATTTTCCGTTGGCATCCGTAATGCCTCCCGTTACCCTCTCTGGGTTCCGGACGCTTTGAAGTACTAAAGTGGCATATTCTAAGGGCTGTTTTGAATCTCTGTCTAGGACCGTGCCAGTTATTCTGATAGGATTGGGTCTTTGGCCTGATCCTCGCGGTCTTTGCGCAAAGGAAAAGGAAATTGCCAATAAGAGTATTGGCATAAGCGCTTTTCGCATTAACTAATCTTTGGATTTCTTCTTTTTCTTCTTCTTTTTCTTTCCTTTTTTCTTTTTGTACCCGTTTTTCTGTATTTCTACTAGTCGGTTAAACTTTTCTTCCGGAAGGCCGGCCTGAAGTTCAGCCTTCTGATTGGTCCGGATATTCTCCATGGCCTCTCTGGTCTTATCCTCATCCAGCTCTAGCAATTGTAGTTCAATGCTTTGCTTAACGTATTTGGTAAGGATAGAAGAAACCACCGCTTGTTCAAATTCGTTTAATTCCAAGGCCTCTGTAAGCTTTGGCATTTCATTAGCAACAATTTCCTCAGCCGTTAAAGGATCTACCTTTTTTGGTGTCGTATCTGTTTGAGGAACTGCCGATCTCTGTCTGCCGTAGCCTCTTCTGCCATATCCATAACCGTACTGAGCCTCAACCACAGGTACAGCAAACAGCAAGAATAACAGGCTTATAAAAAAATTCTTTCTAATTTTCATAACGTCCCTAGTTAATGGATTTCAAAAATAATTGAAGGTTTAATCGACATCGGTTAAATCTTTGTTAAAGTGACGCCTTAAAACCTTTGTAACACCCTGTTGATCAACAAGAAACCAAATTACAATAGCTCCTTGATTTTGTCAGCAGGTCTTCCTACAACGGCCTTTTTCTCCGTAATTACAATTGGCCTTTCTATGAGTTTGGGGTAGGTGACCATAGCCTCTATCAAAGCCTCCTCCGAAAGTTCTTTGCCTTTAAAATGTTCCTTCCAGACGGCTTCGTTTTTCCGTATGAGTTCCATAGCGGAATAGCCTAACTTCTTTAAAATACTTTCCAGTTCCTTTTTAGAAGGGGTATCTTTCAAATATAGTACTATTTCAAAATCTTTTCCTGATTTCTCTAATACTGCCAGTCCCTCTCTGGACTTGGCACATCTTGGATTGTGGTAGATTTTAATCAATGTTTTGGTTTTTTGTTCTGCTCGAGGCTCCAGGCTCGAAGCCCGAAGCCCGACATTATTTTAATTACTGATTACTGATTACTTATTACTGATTACTAATTACTGAGTACTCATCACTGATCATTCCTCCTTCTGCCCGGTCATCATAAGATAGGCCTTCAAAAACTGATCAATATTCCCGTCCATTACGGCATCTACATTTCCTGTTTCCTCACCACTACGCACGTCTTTCACCAATTTATAGGGATGCATAACATAGTTTCTGATCTGTGAGCCCCACTCAATTTTCATTTTTGAAGACTCTATCTCATCTCTGGCCTCTTGTTTCTTCCTGAGCTCTATTTCGTAGAGTTGTGATTTCAACATTTTCAGTGCCGTCGCCCTATTGTCGTGCTGAGAACGGGAATCTGAGCATGAGATCTGGATGCCCGTAGGCTTATGCACCAGTTGTACTTTGGTTTCTACTTTGTTTACGTTTTGTCCTCCCGCGCCGCTGGAACGAGCAGTAGTTATCTCAACGTCTGATGGATTAATATCTATTTCAATACTGTCATCTACCAGAGGGTAAACATATACGGAAGCAAAAGAGGTATGCCTTTTGGCGTTGCTGTCAAACGGGGAGATGCGTACCAGTCGGTGAACACCGTTTTCGCCCTTAAGCCATCCAAAAGCATAGTCTCCATCGATTTCCAGGGTTACGGTTTTAATTCCAGCCACATCCCCCTCCTGATAGTTGAGTTCCTTTACTTTATAGCCATTCTTCTCACTCCACATGATATACATCCGCATAAGCATAGCTGCCCAGTCACAGCTCTCCGTGCCGCCAGCTCCAGCGGTAATCTGTAATACGGCCGTCATTTCGTCTCCCTCTTCTGAGAGCATATTTTTAAATTCGAGCTTTTCAATGGCAGAAATGGCCTTGTTGTACTGTGAGGTAACCTCCTCCTCCTTGACCTCTCCCTCTTGTTGAAATTCCAAAAGCACTTCCAAGTCTCCTATCAAGGTTTTAGCACTATTGTAGTCATCAACCCATTGTTTTTTGGATTGGATGAACTTCATATGAGCTTGAGCGGTTTGAGGATTGTCCCAAAAGTCAGGAGCTAAGGTTTTCTCCTGTTCGTTTTCAATTTCTATGAGCTTGGCATCAATGTCAAAGATACCTCCTTAACGCACCAAGGCGTTCAATAAGATCCTTCTGATGATCTGTATTTATCATTCCAATGTATTTGCAGCAAAAATAGTACTAAAGTATGGTTGTGCAATCTATTTTATCTAAATTTAAAGCTGGCTAACTCAAGATAGATTTTCAAGATGAAGAGACACTTTATTTTACCTGTATTTTTATTGATTTTCAGCAGTGGTTTACTCACAGCACAATTCTCAGAAAAAAGCAAAAATTATCAGAAATTCAACGGATTTTTCAACTTCTATTACGACGATGCCAATGATAAGATCTTCCTGGAGGTAGAGGAGCTTGAAAAAGAGTTTTTGTACGTATATTCCCTTAGTAGCGGTATTGGAAGTAATGATATAGGTTTGGATAGAGGACAACTTGGTAATGAGCAAGTTGTATTTTTTAAAAAGGCAGGAAACAAACTCCTTTTGGTTCAGCCGAATCTAAAGTTTAGAGCTTTGACGGATAACGACTTGGAACGAAAATCTGTTGAACAGGCCTTTGCAAAATCGGTATTATTTGGTTTTAAGATCGAAGCAGAGAAAAACGGCAAATACGTCATAGATATCACTGACTCTTTGATGCAGGACGCGCATGGTGTTTCAGGTCGACTCAAACGGGCAAATCAGGGCTCTTACAGCATGGAT
>JBFOMC010000290.1:0-3221 GCA_040830565.1 Flavobacteriaceae bacterium | reverse complement strand
CAATGTTGCAAATACAACTGCACTGTCTTTGCAAGACAGATGGCTTGAAACAACAAAACCCAATCAAGTAAACTTGTTGGGTTTCTAATGCTTCAATCCATGAAGCAGTTGTGAGTGTCGTGGAGCCGGGGAGAATCGAACTCCCGTCCAAACAAGCAATTACAATGCCCTCTACATGCTTAGTTTTCATTTGATTTTCGATGCACAACCGACTGAAAACCGCCTATTGTACACTTAGCTTCTTAAGGTTTTGGTGGCTACATCGAAGCTATGCAACCCTTGTGTTGACTTTTTTGGTGCCCCTGAATGGATCGCCGTCAACAAGGGCTATCCAGGGACATCTCGCTTCTCCGCCTAGCAGAGACGAGGCATTATCTTACTATAATTCAGATTATGCGGCAAGAGCGTAATTATTATCGCCAATTAAAAGTGTGAAATATGAGATTTACGAGCTGTATTCCAGCGCTCGACATGCTAACATTCCAATTGGTCTCGCTGTCAAAACCAGTCGGCCCCATATGTTGATGAACGTGTTGAAAAAGGAAAGCAAAGGTACACAATTTCAATAGCTTTGGACCCCACTTCCATTAGCTACCTCAAAAGCTTGCGTACCCTTGGTTTTCATCTTACATTAGCGCAAAATGTATACCAAAGCCATACCTATGAAATTCGGAATCATCAGAGAACGCAAAACCCCGCCAGACCACCGTGTAGTGCTGTCTCCGCAGGCCTGCCAAAAAGTCCTGGAAACCCATTCTGAAGCCCAAATTATAGTAGAACCCTCCCCAATTAGGGTATTTGCCGATGACGAATATGTAGCAGCCGGAATTGATGTCGCACCCAGAATGGAAGATTGTGAGGTGTTGGTCGGAGTTAAGGAAGTTCCGATTGAAAATCTGATCCCTAATAAAAAGTACTTTTTCTTTTCACATACCATTAAAAAGCAACCTTATAACCGCAAACTGTTACAGGCCATTTTGGAGAAGAATATAGAACTCTATGATCATGAGGTAATCACCAATCAAAAGGGAATTAGATTGGTGGCATTCGGACGCTATGCCGGCATCGTTGGGGCCTATAATGGTTTTCTTACCTATGGATTAAAACACGATCTGTATGAGCTCCCAAGAGCAACAGAGCTAACAGATAAGGCTGCTCTTATAGACGAACTAAAAAAACTTAAGCTTCCCAATATTAAAGTATTGCTTACCGGAAAAGGTAGGGTAGGGAATGGCGCCAAAGAAATGCTTGATGGAATGGGACTCAAAGAAGTAGGTGTGGAGGCCTATTTAGCTGATAGCTTTGATGAACCTGCCTATTGTCAGATAGATGTAGATGCTTATAATATGAGAAAGGACGGGATAGAAGGCAGTATGCAAGACTTCTTTGACAATCCTTCTGAGTATACCTCTAATTTTTTTCGTTTTGCCAGGGTCACGGATTTCTATATTGCCGGACATTTTTACGGGGATGGAGCCCCATATCTGTATACCCGGGAAGATGTAAAGCAGCCCGACTTTAAGATTAGCGTGGTTGCGGATATCAGCTGCGATATAGATGGCCCTGTGGCTACCACCCTCAGAGCTTCTACTATAGCGGATCCTATTTATGGATATGACCCTGAAACTGAAATAGAAGTAGACTTTAAGGAACCCAACGCTATTGCAGTAATGGCTGTAGACAACTTGCCGGCTGAACTTCCCAGAGATGCCAGCAGAGGCTTTGGATTTACCTTTGCAGAAAGTGTCATTCCGGCCTTTTTTAATGGGGATGCCGATGGGGTCTTAGATCGTGCCCGAATGACGCAAAATGGGCAGCTCACCGAGCGGTATGCCTATTTGCAGGACTACGTGGAAGGTAAGGAATGATGTTCTTGCCATGTTCGCGGGATTGCCCAACCACGGCAGGAGGTGGGTTAACGGGATTGCCGCGGTTCGCACTAGGTGTGCGAACCTCGCAATGACGGACCTGCATTTACAATTCATGCACTGCACTCGTCATTGCGAGGAACCCGCCAAAGGCGAGTGAAGCGGCAATCTCGTTAACGGGTTTCGGATGGCCTCGTCAAACTCTGCATCAACAGAAAAAGGATCCAAATAAAGCCTCCAAAAGCAAAAGTCATCACCCATACATTGGGTTCATAAATGGTTTGCAACATTTCTAGAAAGATGCTTTTGGGCTTGGTGAGAAGGTCCCAGGAATTAAACCGAAGAAATCTACCAAGGTATATGCCATAGCCACAAAGCAGGCTTACTTTAAACATCGTAAACAGCCCGACTTTTTTAGAAAATCTGTGGCTTAACAAACTGAACATATCTGCCATTGAAAGGAGTCCAAGCAGTAGCCCATTAAGAGCAAAGACGAATACCAAAAACAAATCATACCATTTAAGATAGGCATGTTCGCTATGCAAATGCACCAGATCTGTTATGATATAAGGACTGTTGGGTAAAAACAACAGCCAGGTTCCAAAGAAAAAGATAGTCCAAAGCCTGGAAGCACATATTTTGGGGAACCAAATCAGCAAGCGGGATATTAAATAGGGAATTCCTGCCAGGAACAGATTCCAGACGAGGAATATAAAGAAAAAAGAATGAGTAAGTTTTATCCTAAAAATTAAGAGGAGCAAGGCAAACCCAATAGAAAGGGCTAAGGCCAAATACTGTGCTTTTATGTGATATGATAGTAGTTTCATAAGAATGGATTTTAAGTGATTAAAAATGCGGATTGAATTCTCTTGATAGGTTGAAATAGCAGGCGTGAAAAATCGAGTTGATGGAAGGGCAACGCACGCCTTCCTCTTTGATATGCTTTATAGAATCGGCTTAGCTCGTCTGGATATAAAGAAGTCCCCAAGACAATTACCGTAAACAGATAGAGGCTGCGCTTGCCATTGCCCAGCAAATAATATTGCATACTTATTTCCTCAGGCACACTTATGCCGGTATCTGTAAGCACATGGAATACATCATGACTCTCTAGCTTAGGTTGTAGCTCGAAATGGTGCTTGAGTAAAAAGCAGGCCAAATGAAAACCCAAAGTACCTTCCGGGTACTGTAGTAATTCCTGTGCACTCTGGGTCCAGGGGTCTGTTTTCTTAAAATATTTTTGGTAAGGCCTCTTGCTCCACTCGTATAAATGTTCTAAAATTACTGCTCTCATATTGTAGTATAAAGTACTTTGTATTTCAAAGTAAATGAATAAAAATTTTTAAATAATGT
>JBFOMC010000289.1:0-11598 GCA_040830565.1 Flavobacteriaceae bacterium | reverse complement strand
TAAGGCCCTACTATATCCCAACCCAGTGAGCAATCTAACAGAACTCCAGTATGTTCTGGAAGAGGACGATGTGATTTCTATAGCAGTATATGACGCCAAATACCAATTGGTGCAGTCTGTGGTGAATGCTCAAACGAGGCTCGAAGGACAATATGCACAATCCCTGGATCTGTCTTCTTTAACCCCTGGACTCTACTTCGTCAGTGTTGAAGGAGGTTCTATAAATGAAACTGTTAAGGTTATAAAGAAATAAGCTTTTTGAGAGAAGAGCTTTCTTAATTCATAAGTTTTTGTGCCCCGGGTATATGAGATAGGCTTTTTTGATTTTTCCACCTTTATTTTATATGTTACATTTGTGTTTGCGAAATTGATTAAACCAATTTTCGCTGGCCACCAATAGGAATACCGCTTAGGGCGTATGGGGCAATTTAATTTTGACGTACAAAGCTTAGAATATGGAAAAAATTACCAAAGAGGTCTACCTCAAATGGTACGAGGATATGCTCTTCTGGAGAAAGTTCGAAGACAAGTTAGCAGCAGTTTATATTCAACAAAAAGTTAGAGGTTTTTTACACCTGTATAACGGGCAGGAGGCCGTTCTGGCCGGAGCCTTGCATGCCATGGATCTAAGCAAGGACAGAATGATCACGGCCTATAGAAATCACGTGCAGCCGATTGGTATGGGAGTTGACCCCAGGAAGGTTATGGCCGAACTATATGGAAAAGTAACAGGTACCTCAAAAGGAATGGGAGGCTCCATGCATATTTTCTCCAAAGAACATCGGTTTTATGGAGGACATGGGATTGTTGGAGGACAGATCCCCCTGGGAGCAGGCCTGGCATTCGCCGATAAATATTTCAAAAGAGATGCCGTTACACTTTGTTATATGGGTGATGGCGCGGTAAGGCAGGGTTCTCTACATGAGAGTTTTAATCTTGCTATGCTGTGGCAATTACCTGTCGTATTCGTTTGCGAAAATAATGGATATGCCATGGGAACATCTGTGGCCAGAACATCGCATTCAACAGAAATATGGAAATTGGGATTAGGATATGAAATGCCTTGTGGACCGGTTGACGGAATGGACCCGGTAACCGTGGCCGAAGAAATGAGTAAGGCCATTGAAAGAGCCAGAAGTGGGGGAGGACCAACCTTTTTAGAAATGAAGACGTATAGATATCGAGGTCATTCGATGTCTGATGCCCAACACTACAGAACTAAGGAAGAAGTAGAAGAGTACAAGAAAATAGATCCTATAACTCAGGTGCTTGATGTCATTAAAGATAAGGGTTACGCCGGCGAAGACGAGATCAAAGAGATAGACGATAGGGTGAAAGCTAAAGTAAAGGAGTGTGAACAATTTGCAGAAGAGTCGGACTATCCGCCCAAGCAGCAATTGTATGATGTGGTCTACGAGCAAGAGAACTATCCATTTTTAGAACACAAATTATAAGGAAATGGCAGAAGTAATAAATATGCCCAGGCTTAGTGATACCATGGAAGAAGGTACCGTTGCCAAATGGTTAAAAAAAGTGGGTGACAAGATTGAAGAGGGAGACATATTAGCCGAAATTGAAACGGACAAAGCCACGATGGAGTTTGAATCCTTCCATGAGGGAACATTGCTTCACATAGGGATTGAAGAGGGAGATGGCGCGCCCGTAGATTCGTTATTGGCCATTATCGGGGAAGAGGGTGAAGATATTTCAGGACTTTTGAACGGTACATCTGCAGCCCCCGATACTGCTGAGGTGACAAGTTCGGAAGCTGAGGAAAAGGAAGAGGAGCAACCCCAGCCGGTTGCAGCTTCTGAGGCTCCAGCTGAAATTCCTGAAGGTGTGGAGATCGTAAAAATGCCTCGATTGAGTGATACGATGGAAGAAGGCACTGTCGCCTCCTGGTTGAAAAAGGTTGGAGATACTGTGGAAGAAGGAGATATTTTGGCCGAAATTGAAACGGACAAGGCAACCATGGAATTTGAATCGTTTTATTCAGGCACCTTATTGCATATAGGAATACAGGAAGGAGAATCTGCCCCTGTTGATGAAGTTTTAGCTGTTATCGGACCAGAAGGAACAGATGTGGACGCCGTTTTGAATGCAAAACCACAAAGTTCAAAATCGGAGGCCGGAGACTCAGCTGTAAAAGAAGAGGTTGTAGCACAAACGCAGCCTGAAAGTGCTCCTAGCATGTCTGCAGGAGACGGAAAACGTCTTTTTGTTTCGCCATTGGCAAGACGTATTGCCGAAGAAAAAGGGATAACACTTTCGGAAATTACCGGAACCGGAGACAACGGAAGGATCATAAAGCGAGATGTTGAGAATTATCAACCTTCACAAAAAGCTACAGCACCCGCTGAAACAAAAGAGGCAGCGGTTTCATCGACTCCGGTAGCTCCAATGAGTTTTGTGTCTGGTGTAGAAGGTTCCGAAGAGGTGAAAAATTCGCAAATGCGAAAAGTGATAGCCAAACGTCTTAGCGAATCTAAATTCAGTGCACCGCATTATTACCTGACCATTGAGGTGGATATGGAAAATGCCAAGGCCTCGAGAGCGCAGATCAATGAACTTCCGGATACGAAGGTTTCCTTTAATGATATGGTTGTTAAAGCTTGTGCCATGGCGCTTAAAAAACATCCACAAGTCAATACCACCTGGAGTCCTGAGGCGATCAAATATAATCACCACATTCATGTGGGTGTAGCGGTTGCGGTTGATGAAGGACTTGTAGTTCCGGTGCTTAAATTTGCTGATCAAATGAGCCTTACGCAAATAGGATCCTCCGTTAAGGACCTGGCGGGAAGAGCAAGAATCAAGAAATTGACCCCGGCCGAAATGGAAGGAAGTACTTTCACCGTATCGAATCTTGGTATGTTCGGGATCCTTGAATTTACCTCTATCATAAATCAACCTAATTCTGCCATCCTCTCAGTTGGAGCTATAGTTCAAAAGCCGGTGGTTAAAAACGGTGAGATTGTAGTAGGAAGTACTATGAAAGTTACTCTTGCATGTGACCACCGTACGGTTGATGGAGCTACGGGCGCTCAATTCCTACAAACTTTAAGGGCCTATCTTGAAAACCCTGTGACCATGTTGGCTTAATATTTAGATTGTACTATGAGATACATTATCCTTATTTTCTTGTCGGCCTGGCTTGTAGGCTGCGGAGCTTCCAGACTTAGGCAGACCACAAATACAAGTCCGGATAGTCCGGAGGGTGTTAAGGGAGGTATCGCCATTCCAGCGGAAGAGAAGGCCTCGGAAGTTGCAATGAACGTTAAACCCAATACGTTTCTTAGTGCCGAGAATTTCTCAGATAATACCAGAATAAGTGGGATCATGAATTTTTTAGCATCAGATGATCTGGAAGGAAGAGATGCAGGTAGTGAAGGGATTGAAAAGGCTGCCGATTTTATTGAAGGTATTTTTGAGCAAAACAACATCAAACCGTATTTTTCTACCTATAAGGATACCTTATCCAATTTCTCAAAACCCGCGTACAATATTGTGGGCGTTGTTGCAGGGAACGACAAGGACCTGGCCGGGGAATATATTATTGTAGGAGCACATTATGATCATATAGGGATCATTGAACCTCAAAACGGAGATGCTATTGCAAATGGAGCCAATGATAACGCCTCTGGAACTTCTACCGTCCTTGAATTGGCGAGGTTTTTTGGCAATGCCAGAACCAATAAGCGAAGCCTGCTTTTTGTGCTCTTTAGCGCTGAGGAAAAGGGACTTTTAGGTGCTAAACACCTTGCCAATAAACTGAAGGCGGAAGAAATGGATCTCTATACTATGCTGAATTTTGAGATGACCGGCGTACCGCTGGCTGATAAGGACTACTTCATGTATGTCACGGGTTACAGTCAGTCTAACCTGGCAGAGATAAGCAATAAATATGCAAAGGAAAACCTTATAGGGTTTTTACCCACGGCCAAAGAATTTAACCTGTTTCAAAGGTCTGATAACTATCCATTTCATCAGGTTTTTAACGTTCCCTCTCAGACCTATTGCACTTTTGATTTCACCAACTTTAACCATTATCACAAGGTAGGAGATGAGACTTCTGAAATGGATTTTGAGCATATGGCCAAAGTGGTGAATAAAATGATCCCTGTGATAGAAGGAATTGCGAATTCTCCGGATAAAGAGATCAAGTATTACTAATGGCTAATGTGATTATTACAGGAGCGAGTAGGGGAATTGGCTACCAGCTTGCCCAGTTATTCGCAATGGAGGGCCACCGCGTACTGGCACTTTCCAGAAACGCCGAACCCATTGAAGATTTAGGCAATTCCAGAATTTCAACTTTCCCGTTTGACATCACTAAGGAAGAAGACCTGCTGAAGCTGAATTATTATTTGGATGATAATTGGGACGGCGTTGATATTCTGATCAATAACGCGGGCCGGCTTGTAAAAAAACCCTTTGGAGAAACCACCAAAAAGGACTTTGAAGAAGTTTTTAAGGTGAATATTTTAGGTATCGCTGAATTGACCAAGATAGTGCTTCCAAAGATGAGCCGGGAAGGGCACGTACTGAATATTAGTTCTATGGGAGGAGTGCAAGGAAGCGCAAAATTTCCAGGGCTGGCCGCCTATAGTTCAAGCAAGGGAGCTGTAATTACACTCACTGAGCTTTTGGCCGAAGAGTATAAGACTACAGGACCTTCCTTTAATGTATTGGCACTGGGTGCCGTACAGACCGAAATGCTAGAAGAAGCTTTTCCGGGATATCAGGCACCTGTTAGCGCAGATGAAATGGCCGATTACATTATGAAATTTGCCCTCACAGGCCACAAGTTCTATAATGGAAAACTATTGCAGGTATCCAATAGTACCCCCTAAGCAGTAAATATTTTATTAAAAACTGTTCTTTTTCTTGTCGCAAAAGGATATGTTCTATTTTTGTTTTAATGAACCTGACACTTCAAAAATACCTGCCAGAACGTGCAGTGACACCTTGTTTTGAGCTTATTAAGGCTTATGGAGTAAATTTAAAGGTAGTGAACAGGCGGGTAACACGGCATGGAGACTATCGCAGATTGGCAGATGGGACACACCAAATTACCGTAAATGCAACTGCAAACCGCTACAGGTTTCTAATTACTCTGATACATGAGATGGCCCATTTGGTTGCTTTTGAAAAATTTGGACGAAGAATTAAACCTCATGGAATAGAATGGAAACAGACGTTCCAGCACATGATGTTACCCTTCATTAGACCTGAAGTTTTTCCGCCAAGACTATTGCCAGTACTAGCCTTACATTTTAAGAATCCCAAGGCCAGTAGCAGTACGGATGCCAATTTATCCATAGCTTTGAGAGAATTTGATGAGCATTCCAATAAAAATCACGTGTTTGAAATACCTTCGGGAGGAGTATTCAAATTGTACAACGGCAAACTTTTTAAAAAAGGGAAAAAGCGGGTTAAACGGTATGAATGCATTGAGCTTGCCACAGGTAAACGCTATCTTTTTCAACCAAATGCCGAAGTAGAACTAGTAAGTGAATAGCTAATATGAATAAAAACTATTACGCCATATTAATGGCCGGAGGAGTAGGTTCTCGTTTTTGGCCCATCAGTACTTCAGAATATCCGAAGCAATTTCACGATATGCTCGGCAGTGGCGAGACATTGATTCAGAAAACTTTCACAAGACTAAATACCTTTGTTCCAACAGAAAATATCCTCATTCTTACGAATGAAAGGTATAATACCTTGGTGCTGGAACAGTTGCCAAATATTACTCAAGAACAGGTAATTCTTGAACCTGCCATGAGAAACACCGCGCCCTGTATTTTGTATGCTGCTTTGAAAATTCAAAAGGAAAATCCGGAAGCCACTATGATTGTAGCCCCAAGCGATCACTGGATTGAAGATGAAGCTGGGTTTGCAAAAGACGTAGAGGCCTGTTTTAAGAAGAGCGAAGAGGAGGGTGTACTTTGCACTTTGGGGATTAAACCTACCTTTCCCAACACCGGATTTGGCTATATAGAATTTGTAAAAGACGATAAGACCCGTTTAAAGAAAGTAATTCAATTCACAGAGAAACCGGAGTATGACAAGGCCAAGGAATTTCTAAAACAGGGGAATTTTTTATGGAATGCCGGAATTTTTATTTGGAGTGTAAAAACGATCGTAAACGCGTTTAAAAGCTTCCAACCAGATCAATTTGAATTGTTTTACAAAGGCATGTCTGTATACAATACCTCTGACGAATGGAGTTTTATAAAAGAAAATTACCCCAAAGCGGAGAACATTTCTATTGACTACGCTATATTGGAGAAGTCCAAAACCATCTCCGTTCTCCCTGCAAGTTTTGATTGGAACGATTTAGGAACCTGGGGTTCTCTTTATCAGAAACTTTCGAAGGATGCAGACCAGAATGTTGTGGTAAATGGGAAAATTTTCACCGCTGATGCCGAGGAGAATATGATTCGCTTACCTAAAGGGAAATTGGCCGTTATTGACGGTTTAAAAGACTATATCATTGTGGATAAGGAGGAGGTTTTACTCATTATCCCCAAATCCAAAGAACAAAACATTAAAAAGATCTTGACCGAAATAAAAGAAAATTTTGGAGATCATTACGCATAATTATGAGCGAAGATTTACACAGAGAACAGCCTTCGACTTCCGTCGACGACGAAGCTGAAATAGAGGAAGCGAATAAGGAGGAAGTTAGAAAGGACTTTCAAGGCCTGCTGGGAAGTACCAGAAAGTTTCTTTCAGACCTGTTGGATATTAGAAAGAATACCGATAGGGAGTCTACCAAGGAGGCAATCATTAATGATATTCCCTTTAAAGGACATACTTCCTGGATATTGGTATGTTCTATATTTATTGCCTCGGTTGGGCTCAATGCAAATTCTACTGCAGTGGTCATTGGAGCCATGTTAATTTCTCCTCTTATGGGCCCCATTCTTGGTATAGGCATGTCTTTAGCGATCAATGACATAGATACCCTGAGAAGGTCATTGAAAAATTTTACCGTAATGGTGGTGCTTAGCGTCTTAACAGCTTATCTGTTTTTTGCACTATTCCCGTTGAGAGATGAATCCTCAGAATTATTAGCCCGGACCGCTCCGGATATTCGGGATGTACTGATCGCTTTTTTTGGTGGACTCGCATTGGTGATAGCCAGAGCAAAGAAAGGGACTATCGCAACCGTTATTTTTGGTGTGGCTATTGCCACAGCCTTAATGCCTCCGCTGTGTACCGTTGGCTTTGGCCTAGCAATAAACAATTGGGAATATGCTCTAGGCGCCATGTACCTCTTTACTATAAACACCATTTTCATCGCTTTTGCTACATTTTTAGTCCTTAAGTTATTGCGCTTTCCAATGGTTAAATATGCAAACTCACGAAAGAGGAGGTTCATTGGAAGAGTTGCCTCTTTGGTTGCTTTGGCCGTTATGATCCCTGCAGGCTACACCTTTTTCAAAGTTTGGCAAGAATCTCGATTTAAAAATGACGCAGCCGAATTTCTTGAAGAGAATATCGCCAGCTATCAATTTTCAGGTGAGGGAAGGTATTTAGAGGACTTTACAGATATAGAGTATAACGACGGTGATAACTCGGTGATAGAGGTGGTTTTCATGGGTAATGAGAACATACCTGATAATATTATCGCCACATGGAATAGTAAGAAGAACGAATACAATCGACTAAAAGATACTGAGTTCAGAGTGGTGCAGGGATCTAAAAACAGTTCCCAAGACGAGTTAAGATATGTCAGCGAGTTGTATGAAACTAAGAAGGCAGAACTTCTCAACAAGGATGAGAGAATTCAATTCCTAGAAGTGGAATTGGCCAGATTAGGTTCATTGGCGGCTCAACAGATACCTTTTGAAGAAATTAGCAGGGAAGCTAAGGTCAACTATGAAAATTTAGCCGGGATTGGATTTTCTTATACCATCACTACAGATTTCAAGAAGCTCGATACCATTCCTGTATTCGAGTTAGCCTGGAAAGAGCGTATCGCCAAAACCCGTATTGATAGTGACACCAAAAAAATTACGGAATGGCTCAAACTGCGAACGAATAACCCAAAGATTCAGATCAAATCTGATCGCTAGTTGCGTTCTTCAATATACATCTGCCGTACTTTCTTAAAAAGCTCTGAGGAGTAAACAAAATTAGTTACTGCGGCATTGTCTGTTTTAAAGATCTCTTTATTCGTGCCCTCCCATTCCTTAATCCCGTCTTTAAGGAATAAGATCTTTTCTCCGATCTCCATAACAGAATTCATGTCGTGCGTATTGATAACTGTAGTAATACCGTATTCCTGGGTAATTTCTTGAATTAGATTATCTATAACAATGGCAGTCTTTGGATCGAGACCAGAATTAGGCTCATCGCAAAAAAGAAATTTGGGGTTCATGACTATGGCTCTGGCTATAGCAACCCTTTTTTGCATTCCCCCGGAAATTTCAGAAGGGTATTTGGTATTGGCATCCACCAGGTTTACCCGCTTCAAAACAAAGTCGACCCGATCTTGCATCTCAGATTTGGACTGTTTGGTAAACATATCTAAAGGGAACATGACATTGCCTTCAACGGTCATGGAATCAAATAAGGCACTTCCCTGAAATACCATTCCCATGTCTTGTCTTAAATCTCTTTTCTCATCGTTAGACAATTTGGAATACACTTTTCCCTCATACTCAATACTCCCTTCTTCAGGGGTTATCAGTCCTAAAAGGCATTTCATTAGAACAGTTTTGCCCGAGCCGCTTTGTCCGATAATTAAATTGGTTTTTCCTTTGTCAAAAGTGGTGCTAATCCCCTTTAGTACATGGGCTTCTCCAAAAGATTTATGCAAGTTCTCTACTACGATCATCAGCCCAGTAAAAGTTGTGTTAGTATACCGTTGAGAATTATGATGACCACGCTGGTCCAAACAAAAGAGGTGGTACTCGCTTTCCCAACCTCCAAAGCACCACCTTTCATATAATAGCCATGATAGGAAGGCACTGTGGCAATGACCATTGCGAACACCAGGGATTTAATAAAGGAGTAAGTTACATGGAATGAAATGAAATCTAACTGTAAGCCTTCTACAAATTCAGCACTTGAAGTATGACCTCCGAAAACTGCTGCCATCCATCCTCCGAAAATTCCAACATACATAGCAATAGCCACCACAAAGGGATAGAGGAGCATAGCGACGATTTTTGGGAAGACCAGATAATTTAGTGAGTTGACCCCCATTATTTCGAGCGCATCTATTTGCTCAGTTACTCTCATAGTTCCTATACTGGAAGTAATATAAGAACCCACTTTTCCGGCCATAATTATCGAGGTGAAGGTGGGGGCAAATTCCAGGATTACAGATTGCCTTGTAGCAAAACCTATGAGGTTCTTTGGGATCAAAGGATTGGTTAGGTTAAGTGCGGTCTGTATAGCAACAACGCCTCCAATAAAAAATGAAATGAAAATGATGATCCCCATTGATCCATATATCAATTCATCTATTTCTTTTAAAATCAGAGATTTCATCACCGGCCATTTGGTGGGCTTCTTAAAAACCTCGCGAACCATGATGGCATAACTGCCAATAGATGCTATATAGTTCATGTAGTGATGATCAGCTTCAAGTTGTAAAAATAACAATATTAACCATCATTTGATCTTGATTTAATTTTTTAAGGCTTTATTTATTTATTTTTGAGGCTAACAGATATTTGACATGCTAAGAAGAAAATATTTTGTGCTAATCCTTGGGTTGTCCCTTAGCCTAAGCAGTATTTGTATGGCGCAAAAAAAGGGAAAAAGTAATGGTAATTCGGATAGCAAACCTTTTGTGACCCCCAAATTGGTGGTTGGGATTGTTGTTGATCAGATGAGGTATGATTATCTGACACGCTTCTGGAATCATTATGGAGATGGCGGTTTTAGACGTCTTGTGAACCAGGGGTTCAACTGTCGGAATAATCATTTTAATTATGCTCCGACAAGCACAGGCCCGGGGCACGCTTCGGTATATACTGGAACTACGCCTTCTACGCATGGGATTATTGGAAATGAATGGTATGATAAGGAGACAGATACAAGTGTTTATTGTGCCGGTGATAATGCTCAAACCTCTGTTGGTACCCCTTCCGATGCCGGCAAGATGTCTCCTCATAGAATGAATGTTACCACAGTAACAGATCAATTGAGATTGCATACTCAAATGAGGGGCAAGGTAATTGCAGTGGCCATTAAAGACAGAGGAGCCGTCCTTCCTGGAGGACATAGCGCCAATGCGGCCTATTGGTTTCATGGCGATAATGACGGCTTATGGGTGAGCAGTTCATATTATATGAAACATCTCCCTAAGTGGGTTAAGGATTTTAACGACTCTGATGTTATAAAGGATTATAAAAAGCCTTGGACTACTCTAAAGGATATTAAGACTTACGTGGAAAGCGGTGCGGACAACAATACCTATGAAGGGCTCTTTGAGACTGAATCGACCCCGACCTTTCCGCATGACACCCCGAATATGAGAAGCAAGACACACGATTTTGAAATCTTGAAATACACTCCCTATGGAAATAGTATGACAGCAGATTTTGCCATTGCCGCTCTGGAAGGTGAACAATTGGGAGAGGACCAAATAACAGACTTTTTGGCTATTAGCTTCTCGAGCACAGACTATATTGGACATAAATACGGAGTGAATTCTAAGGAAGTACAAGATGCCTATGTTCAATTAGACAGAGACCTGGAACGTCTCCTTAAAACATTGGATAGAAAAGTTGGCGAAGGAGAATATACCCTTTTCCTTACTGCGGACCACGCGGCCATCAATGTGCCGGCTTACCTTAGAGATCAGAAGATCCCGGCTGGCTATTTTGAGACAAAAGAGATGTCTTCCAAATTCACAGAATTTTTGAGGTTCAAATACGGAACCACGGATCTGATCAAGAATTCTTCTAACAATCAGATTTTTCTTGATCACAAAGTCATTCATAATCTGGATCTCAGCATTAAGGAAGTACAGGAAACCATAGCGGAAGAATTGCTGGGTTATGAGGCATTTGATAGGGTCTACACCGCGTACCAAATGCAGCATAGCGAGTATACCGAAGGTATTCCATATATACTGCAGAATGGATTCAATCAAAAACGTTCCGGAGATATTTTACTGGTTTTAAAACCGGGAACTATAGACTATCCTGAAACCGGATCTACACATGGATCTCCTCAGATTTATGATACCCATGCTCCCCTTCTATTTTATGGTAAGGGGATAAAAAAAGGAAGTACGGTTTCCAGGACCGAAATACCTGATATTGCTACTACGATCTCGGCGCTGCTGGGAATAGCCTACCCAAACGGAACTACCGGGGCGCCAATTGAAATGGTGCTAGAATAGTTTAGACCTTATGTTTCTCCATCTGAGTTTTCGAATGAATTTGCCCTGGTCAGGAGTAACAATGAAGGCTTGGTTTTCCTTATCCGCCTTCGCGAAGCCAACAATATTATTCAGAAAAACGTTAAAGCTTTTACGTTTCCAGGCCATTTTGGCTGAAGCTATGGTGGTAATCCAGAACCCGTACCTCATGGTATACATAGCCTCACCCTGTAGGAGACTTGCTT
>JBFOMC010000288.1:0-2064 GCA_040830565.1 Flavobacteriaceae bacterium | reverse complement strand
TGAATTTATGATTACCATTGCTACCAGTGCTTTTATTCATCTTTAAATCATACACAACATTACCACCCGATAGCTTAGCGAGAGTTTCAATACGACGCCTTGCCTCATGGGGACATTTGGAGAACCTTGTATAAGCTCGATGACTGCTAGCTATAACCACATCTTTTTTAGGTTTTCGATCGCGACAATTAGAAAAAGGAATCGCCCTCTTCTCTGTATAAGTCTGTACGATTTCAGTTTTAGATGCTCGCAAGCCTCTTCGAGAGGGTGTCGGTTCAAATCGTAGAAGAGAACCCGCTTTGATCTCATGAACACGCCCTTTATCGCGTTCCACCAGAGAAGATGCATGAAAAAAGTAACTTTTCTGATCTTCTCCATTAATGAAACCAAATTTTTTTTGTTGAACAAAAGACTTTACTGTCCCGCTAATTTTCACCACTGCTTCCTCTATTTAGCTGTTGAAATAGTACATAAGATTACAGATATCCTCTTTGTCTACGATTGCGCTTGGCTGATCATCAATCCAGAATGCAACCTGGTTGCGTTTGATTCCGTGATCGAATAGGACGTCTTTCTTCTGTCTTCCATTTGCAAAAATAACTTTGCTCGCTTCCACCCAAGTAAGCAGGTCTGAATTATCAAGCTCTTCATTCCTTGCCGTAATGATGCGCACCTCTAGTCCCATCGACTCGAAGATTGGAAAAATCGTTAGAAACTTTTCAGGATCTAGCGACATAGTGTCGTCGAAATCAACCATTACATACTTTTTCTCGAACTTTGGTTGATGCTGTGAGAAATGACCTTCCATAAGAACTCCTTAACATCGCACTAAACGCATATCGAATCGATGAAAAAATCTGGCAAATTTACGATGTCTGTCTATCTGATTTTATTATGTTTATTGCTTTCCTCACTATCATACTGGACAAAGCCGCCCCAGTCAAACAAGCTTTACTTTTATTTATTATCATGTATAATAACATCTAAGAAGCAAATAAGAGAGCGGAAGCATGATCAAGGTTATCGCGTGGTTAACACAGCTTCTTATCTATTGGTTATTGACCAAATCATGAATTCCATTAAAGTATCATCTTGTTTAGAGTGTTTCAAAAAGGATAACTATCGATGACATCACTGCTTGAGCGTATTGACCTCCTAATTGAGGAAAGGGAATACCAGAACGACCGAATAAATGCTGCTTATGATAAATCCTCAGTAAGAGTTGGTGGTTTTGATAATCTTGTTCGAGAGAACCGTAGCGTCGATAAGCATCTCGACGAGATGTATATCAATACCATTATTATCTCAAAGCTACGATCTTTGAAAGAAAAGGTAGAAGGTCTCGATCGCGAGGAAGCAGAAGCTATCATTACTGATAACTGTCAAGCTCTACGCGCTATGTGCACCCTTTATGATGCTGAAGTGGACGGTTATGATCTGCAAAGAAAAAACTTCAGAGAGCAGGGGTTATACGACTCAACAATACGTGTAGTGCTCAACAAGAATCTTGTTTGTGCAAAGTATCGATACCAACTGTACCATCAGGCAGAAACTGACTTTGACACACTAATCGACTATATGGATTAGTCTTAGGCTTGCTTGGCAAGCCCTTTCTATATAGCTTCAGCCAACCTCTTACTTAGGGTAGCTTGTAAGAAGTAGCATTGAGGTTTTGATATTATATCGTCTGGATTGAAGTTCCTGGGGGAGAAAAACTTGTCTACATGCCCCTCTTCATTTGTGAGTATGATATCAACTAAGTCATGTACTCTGAGAGTATTCATTGCATCAAAGAAATGCACGATTGGGATTTCATTGTATTCAAGTATTGCCTGTAGATCTTCATGTGTAATTGTCGCGACACTCGACAGGTGCAGCGAGGAAAGCTCCGTTTTTGATAAGCTATCTGCTACGTAAAGTAATCGGCTTTCTTCATCGTTTCGGTAGCTATCCAGTATGGCTAGAGCGTGTTCCAGACAAATGTGGTGTCCAGTAACGTTTGGTGTGAGGATTGGAACGATCTTTTTCGTTCGGATATTGAGGTTCAGTAGGTCTCTTGAGCTA
>JBFOMC010000287.1:0-3178 GCA_040830565.1 Flavobacteriaceae bacterium | reverse complement strand
AACTGTGAAACCAAATTCTCACAATGCGCGAAGCCGCTTTTGTCAAGCAAAATAAAGAAAAATGGATAGCATTCGAAAAGGCTGTCACCCTTAATTCTAACATTAGTCCGGATGAGCTGGCCGACGGTTATATCCATCTGACAAACGATCTGGCATACGCACAAACTTATTACGCAGAAAGCAAAACATTATTGTATCTCAACTCACTTGCTTCACTGGCTCACCAAAAAATTTATAAGAACAAAAAAGAAAGTCGGAACCGGATTGTCGACTTTTGGAAGACGGAATTTCCACTTTTTTTTAGGCAGTACCACAAAACTCTGGGTATTGCTTTTTTGATTTTTGCCGCTGCGGCCGCTATAGGGAGTATCTCCGCAATAAATGACGCTACCTTTGTTCGTCTCATCCTGGGTGATGCTTATGTGAATGAAACTCTTAACAACATTGCCGAGGGAGATCCTACAGCCATTTATAAAGGAGGTAGTGAAATAGGTACTTTTTTAGGAATTACTATCAACAATATACGAGTGGCACTTTTGGCCTTCGCATTTGGTGTCATCACCAGCCTCGGTACCGCCTACATCCTCTTCAGTAACGGAGTAATGTTGGGAGCTTTTATCACCTTTTTTTATACTAAAGATGTTTTCTTTGAAGCCAATAAACAAATCTGGTTGCACGGCACAATAGAGATTTCTGTAATCATTGTTGCCGGTTGCGCCGGACTCATCATGGGCAATGCTATTTTATTCCCCAAGACTTTTTCGAGGCGGGTTTCCTTTATGAAAGGGGCCAAAGACGGACTTAAGGTGGTAGTAAGTACCATTCCATTTTTTATCATTGCCGGCTTTATAGAAGGGTTTATTACCAGACATTCCAATATGCCCAACTGGCTGGCCTTTCTTATTATTGGGGCCTCTCTGGCACTGATCATCTATTATTACATCATTTATCCAATTATATTAAATAACATTCATGCAAAACGGCAAAGAGTTCAATTATCTGGAACTTAAGGTCAACCGCGACTTTGGTGATATTATAACAGTGTATTTTGAATTTCTTAAGCAGAATATTAAGAAGTTCACGAATATCTTCCTTAGCTATAATGGCATCTTCCTGATTGCTCTTCTGATAGTCAGCTATTTGTTGGTGTCAGGTTTTATCGGCATGATCACCTATGCAAACAACGCTGCAGCAGTAGGCGACTTGGGAGGTGATGAGCAATATTTGGTGTATCTCGCTATTGGCGGTATCCTGTACTTCGTTGTGTTTATAGCGGTAGCCATTCTGAACTACAGTTTGGCCGGCTCCTATATGATCAAATACGAAGAACTTAAGGGTAATCATTTTGACAAAAAAGAAGTCTGGAACCTCTTTAAAAACCGTCTTGGAAGCATCCTATTATTTATTGTGTTGCTCATTGGTATCTACATCGGCGTTTCTATTTTCGGCTTTATTTTAATGCTTATCCCCTTCCTGGGTATTTTTGCTTATTATATTGTCCTCTTTTTCATTTTGGCCTGGTTTGGTGTTTCCTTCTTTTGTATGCTCGAAGAAAATAAAGGAGTAACAGAGGCCTTTGGTGAAGGCTGGAATCTGGTCTATAAAAATTTCTGGAAATCGGTCGGAGTTAATTTCGTTCTTGGCTTTCTTAATGGTATCCTGGTGTTTATTGTGATGATCATTCCAGGGGTGATAGTAGGACTTTACACTTTCCATGTTGTGGAGAACAACGTAGATGTGGAAGCCGGGATTTTTCCTACCATAATTTATACTCTGGGCACTTGTTTAATTTTAATTGTCGGGGTGTACGGCCAATGCCTCTCACAATTTGTCAATGGCATGTTGTATTATGCCCTTCATGAAAAAGCCTACAACACCAATACCAGAAGTAAAATAGCGCAAATTGGAAACTCTGAACAGTGATTAGAAGTTTTACATTTTTATGCTTTGCACTTTTAACTGCCATCAGCTTCGGACAGCAGGAAGCGGATTCCCTGCAATTAAAAGAAGACAGTGATCAACAGCTTCACTCCCGCTCCTTTGATGGCGATCTAAGCAGCAAGTATCAGGGCGAGGAGTTTAATTATGATATCAAAACGGGGGAACCGCAAAACCTAATAGGCCGTTTTTTGCAATGGTTTTTCCAGACCCTTAGAGACAATTTCGGGATCGACATTTCACCGGAGGCCATGAAAATCCTGGAATATGTTATCTATCTGCTCATGGGAGGGCTGGTCATTTATCTCCTGGTCAGGTTCTTTATAAGGGAAAATTTATCATCCATCTTTAGCAAAGGTCCCAGTGGTACTATAGACATCAACCTTTCTGAGGAACATATAGAGCGTATAGACCTCAACGCATTATTGCAAGAGGCATTGAAGCAAAAGGATTATCGACTGGCGGTGCGGTATCAATATCTGAAAGCACTAAAAATACTATCCCAGCAGGACATCATAGATTGGCATTATGAAAAGACAAACTGGGACTATCAAAGAGAAATTAAGCTACCATCCATTCAGTCTATTTTCAAAGAAGTCTCTTATATATATGACTATATATGGTATGGTGAACAGCACATAAATGAAATAGGTTATAAGGCGGCTGAGGCCAGATTCGTTGCCTTAAAAAACCAAATTCCGTAGGGTGGATAGAAGAGCTAAAATGATCATCGGACTTTTTGCCGCAGTGCTCCTTGCGATTATTGTAAGTGAGATAGTTCGTCCCAGACCCTTGAATTGGAGGCCTTCATATACCGCAAATGACAAGATACCCTTCGGATGTTTTGTGCTTTTCCATGAATTAGCAAGCCTTTTTCCATCTTCCCAAATACAGAGGATAGATGAGACTCCTTATACGGCAATTACGGCAAGAGATACTGCAGAGAAGGCCAATTACCTGTTTATCAATACCAGTCTCAACTTTGACGAGCAGGAGACCAACCAGATCCTCGAGTTTGTAAATGAGGGGAATAACGTATTTATGGCAGCTACCTTTTTTGGCTATGCCCTTTCGGACACCCTCAATATTGCAGTGGAGTCTGACTACGCCGTACAGCAGGATACTATAAAGGTAAATCTGAGCAATGTAGCCTTTAAAACGGAGGAATACGCCATGGACAGAGGGCACTATAAAACGCATTTTACAAGTGTTGACACCTTAAACACTACCTTGCTGGGTT
>JBFOMC010000286.1:0-6831 GCA_040830565.1 Flavobacteriaceae bacterium | reverse complement strand
TTTTTACTCAAGTTCATAGTCAATCCCTTTCCGGTGAGGAATTGTTACAAAAAGCTATCCAATACCACGACCCTTCAAACGCCTGGCTCTCCTTTAGCGACACCTTGGTAGTACGAATGAAAATGCCGAAGCGCGGAGATCGGTTGAGCACCATCGTAATGCGTTTGCCGGCACAATATTTTGAGCTAACAGCCACTAGAGAAGGAAATACCACCCGTCAGGTGCTGAACAAGGATAACTGTAAACTCTCGCTTAATGGTTCTGCAATATTTTCTGAAGAAGAGGCTAAGACACATAGACTAAATTGCGACAGGGCCAAAATGATGAAAGACTACTACACTTATCTCTACGGTCTGCCCATGAAACTCAAAGACCCTGGCACGCTGATCGACCCAAAAGTTCAGTCCAAAGTTTTTAAGGGTAAGGAGTATTTGGTCTTAAGAGTAACCTATGAGGCAGAGGTGGGAGGAGATATCTGGTACTTCTATTTTGACCCGGCGACTTATGCTATGGAGATCTACCAATTTTACCATGATGAATCTAAAAATGATGGAGAATACATCCTTTTAAGTGGAGAGGAGGAGATATCAGGAATTAAAATGCCTAAAACCAGGGCCTGGTACTACAATAAAGACGACAAGTATTTGGGGACAGATGTTCTAGACAAAACATCCGGATTTTAGAAGACCATTCATCGAAAAAATTATACCTTTTTTACGGTAGCAACGTTTGTGAGATACAAAAGGCCCTTATCATGCGTATCTCAATTCTGAATAGTTCAAAGTATTATAACATCGCTTTGCTTTCCTTATTTCTTTGCTTTTCCTGCAGCAAGGACTCCAATGATCCGGGAGAACCTATAGACATTCCAACGGATAATACAGCAAGACAAGCTGCAAAGAAACTTTACGAGGATTTTTATCTTACTTCGGTTACAGATGGTAATGACCCCTCATGGTCTGGAGACGAGCCTTCATGTAATGCAGGCAGCACTCCCGAAGCCATAAAAGATAAAATATTCATGCGGCTAACTTATTACAGAAGCGTTGTGGGTCTAAACAATGAAATATCAGAGAACCCCACCAAAAGTTCCGGAGCTCAGCAAGCTGCCCTGATGATGAAGGCCAATAATCAACTGGAACATTTTCCTCCTAATAGCTGGAAGTGTTATACTGAAGCCGGAAAAGATGGTGCAGGAAGTTCCTTATTGACGATGTCTAGAAATGCGGAGGCGATTGATTCTTACATGAGAGACCAGGGTGCTAACAATGGCCCGGTTGGTCATAGGAGGTGGTTGCTTTGGCCAAGATTACAGGAAATAGGGATAGGCAACACGGACAGTTCCAATGCCATTTGGGTAATTGGAAATGCAGGTACAGCTCCCGCCGATGCTCCAGAATTTATTGCCTGGCCCCCGGAAGGATATATTCCGGACAATATGGTTTTTCCCAGATGGTCTTTTTCTATAACCGGCGCTGATTTCACGGCAACAAAAATTAGCATGAAAGATCAGGATGGCGCCTCGATATCCTTGCAGATAGAGCCGCTTAACAATGCTTTCGGGGATCGGACAATTGTTTGGGTCCCTTCGGCTGTTTCTTCCAATGTAACAGAAGACACTGCTTATAGTGTTACCCTCGAAGATGTTGAGGTAGATGGTGAGCTCAGAGATTACGAGTACACCGTAATACTTTTTGAACCAAACGACTAGCTTTCAGATCTTTAAACTGGCCTTTTTTTCTTATTTTAGGATTTCGCTAAATAAGAAACTATGGTCAATTTTAAGGGTAAATCCTCCAGATTTTTTATCCCCCTATCCTTTCTCTTTTTAAGCCTTCCGAACCTCAGCGTTACCGCTCAAACCCTGGAAGCTGCAAAAATATTTTCCAGCAATATGGTACTGCAAAGAGATGTACCTCTGCCAGTTTGGGGTAATACCGCTGCAGACGAGCTAGTCACAGTCTTCTTTAATGGTAAAGCATACGAAACACGTTCTAAGCAAGATGGGAGTTGGCAGGTATCACTTCCCCGGCAAGCTACAGGCGGACCTTTTGAAATGTCTGTTGTCAGTGCTTCAGGAAACCTCGATTATAAGAATATTATGATAGGTGATGTGTGGTTATGTTCCGGGCAGTCCAATATGGAATGGACCGTAGCAAATTCCAATAATCCTGAGCAAGAAATAAAGGAGGGAACACACCCAAAAATTCGTCATTTTAAGGTCCCTAGATCTGCCTCTTATTTGCCAGAGCACACCTTGGTCGGTGGATCTTGGGAAGTATCTTCCCCTGAAACTGTCGGCGACTTTACAGCGGTTGGCTACTATTTTGCCAAAGAAATACAAGCAAGTGAAAATATCCCCATAGGCTTGTTGAATAGTTCCTGGGGAGGAAGCAGAATAGAGCCCTGGATCAGGGCAGAGGATTTGGGCTTTGAAAACCCTGAGGAAATGGCAAACAAACAAAAGGCTGAGCAAGAGGCAGAAAAAGCAGCGTTAATGGCTTTTTTTAAAAAACGGTTGGGCACTATCCCCGAAAAGGATCTGGGAATGGATGACGAAGTTGCGGTATGGGCAGCTAAAGACCATGATGATTCCAACTGGGAATCTATGGACTTACCCATTCTTTGGGAACAGGCAGGTTGGGAGAAAACAGACGGTGTTTTTTGGTTTCGAAAAAAGGTGATATTGCCTAAAGGGATGTCAGCATCCAATGCTGTCTTAAGTCTTGGCCCGATAGATGATAATGACGATACCTGGGTTAACGGGCATCGGGTTGGAGGCATGAAGGTGTATAACAAAAATCGGGTTTACACTGTCCCTGCCAAATACCTCAAAGAAGGTTCTAATACCATTACGATAAGGGTTGAGGATACAGGTGGTGGAGGCGGTATTTATGGAGATCCTGCACTTATGTTTTTCGAAAACAACAAAAGTAAAGTCGCTCTTAAGGGCCCATGGAAATACAAGGTTGGAAGGATACAGATGAACGCTAATACCGGAGGAGAAAATCAACAACCTACCCTTTTGTATAACAAAATGATCCATCCAATTTTAAAATTTCCCATTAGAGGTGTGCTTTGGTACCAGGGGGAATCTAATGCCGGAAATCTCACTGACGCTAAAGGGTATACCGCTCATTTTCAAACGCTAATTAAGAGCTGGAGGTCCCTTTGGAATGTTGGAGATTTCCCTTTTCTGTATGTTCAACTAGCAAATTTTATGGCAGTAAAAGACCGTCCTGCTCCAAGCAATTGGGCTTTACTAAGAGAATCTCAGAGCAATGCGCTTGAACTACCTAATACCGGACAGGCTGTGATTATAGATATTGGTGAAGCAAATGATATTCACCCCAGAAATAAACAAGATGTAGGAAAACGTCTGGCGCTGGCTGCTAAAAAATTGAGCTATGGAAAGGAGCTGGTCTTCTCCGGGCCGACCTACGCCGGAATGACCAAGAGTAATAACAAAATTACCTTGAGGTTTGAAAATACCGGTGACGGGTTAAGGACTAAAGACGGTGGTCCCCTGAAAGGATTTGCTATTGCCGGCAAAGACAAGAAATTTGTATGGGCGAATGCCAGAATTGTCAATAATACCGTAGAGGTTTGGTCCAATAAAATTGATCAGGCCACAGCTGTACGCTACGCCTGGGCAGACAATCCTGAGGCTGCAAATTTGTACAATAAGGAAGGCCTCCCGGCCAGTCCGTTCAGGACAGACCATTGGGAAGAATAGGCATTTTACCCTAAGGAACTATGTACATTTAAAATGAAAAAAATCACCTTAAATCTCTTGTTGACATTGGTTTTTCCTTTCTCCGCTATAGGACAAGAAGATCTCTTATTGAAAGACTTTGCCCCGGTTTCTATTTACAACACCGCCAAGACCACTATTGAAAAAGCCAAATATCCGGTGACCGATGTGCATACTCATCCATATGCCAAGACTGAAATGGAAATTGCAGAATGGGTACAAACAATGGACAAGGCAGGAATAGAAAAGTCTATCGTACTTACCTATACCACGGGAAAAGAATTTGATAGCATTTATGCCGTATATTCAAAATACGAGGATAGGTTTGAGATATGGTGTGGGTTTGATTACACGGGTTATGAAGAAGAAGGATGGAGCGATAGGGCCATTAAAGAACTGGAAAGATGCAAGGAAGTCGGAGCCAGAGGCGTTGGAGAATTAGGAGATAAAGGCGCCGGGCTTTTCTATTCCAAGCCTACTGAAGCCAAAGGTATGCACATTGATGATCCCAGAATGCAACCGCTCCTTAAAAGATGTGGAGAGCTAGGTATGCCAGTTTCCATTCATGTGGCAGATCCTTATTGGATGTACCTACCCATGGACAGGCACAACGACGGTTTGATGAATGCGTACACCTGGAAAATTGACACCACCCGGGAAGGCTTACTGCTTCATCAGGAACTTGTTAACTCCTTGGAAAAAGCCGTCAAAAACAATCCGAATACTGTATTTATTGCTTGTCATCTGGCCAATTGCAGCCATGACCTGAGCATCATAGGTGGATTACTAGATCGTAATCCTAACCTCTTTGCCGAAATTGGAGCTCGTTACGCCGAATTAGCTCCCATTCCCAGACATGTCAATGCCTTTTTTGAAAAGTATCAGGACAAATTACTATATGGTACAGATATGGGCATGTCTTCTTCCATGTACCAAACTACTTTTCGCATCCTGGAAAGTAAGGATGAGCATTTCTACATAAGAGATCTCTTTTCTTACCATTGGCCCCTTAACGGTTTAGATCTGAGTGATTCCGTTTTGAAAAAACTGTATCAGGATAATGTAAAAAGGATCTATAAACCTTGAATCCAAAGCCCTCCTTTGTTCGAACTTTTACCACAGCTTGCGACCAGGATGAAATCTCAAAAAAAGGTTTCATCGGAGTTTTCCCTTTGGTTTTGATCAGACAAACCATAAAAAAAATGAGGTTTTTTGAGCGCGAGCTATTTTAAGAAATCGTAACTTAAGGGTACTAATACAACTAAACGTGCTGCACCAACCGACAGATAACTTAATTGCAACCCTGGAATTGGATATTGGGAAAATCTGGTTTTATCCAAATTTGGTGATCTCTGAAATGAATGAAGGTGTGGTTGTAACCTTTGATAACTGTATGCCCATCTTTATGCAGGGGTTGGAATATTACACGGTAGACACTCCTTTGGTTTACATTTCTCACCGAAAAAATTCGTATTCTTTTGATCCTACCTTACACTTAGAAGCCAAGTCGATTTTTTCTAATTTAAAGGGCTACGGGGTGGTTATCTATAATGAAATGAATCATAGGATAGCACGTCTTGAACAGAATTTTATGGACTGTCCTGTTCGAATTTTTTACGATCTTGATCTGGCCAAATCCTGGGCCAAGGAACTTCTCATTGCCGAAGGACTTCCTCATTAAATTACCTTTCATTAGGCATATGCTCCTTTGATCGAATAATTTGCGACTATAATTTTGCTATTTTTAGTAGCGTATGAAGGAAAGGCTTCTTAAGTATTGCTGTTTCATTTTTCTCTGGTTTGGTATTTGGAAAGGTTTTGCACAAAAGGCCAATCACAGTCTATCTTACCCGATAGATGTTTCTAGGGCTTCAGGGAATTCGTCTGTCCCATTTTTTTCAGGTCTAAATGGTTACCATTCATTCCGGATACCTGCAGTGATCAAGACAAAAAAAGTTCTTTTGGCTTTTGCTGAAGGAAGAAAAAACTCTACAAGTGATTTTGGAGACATAGATCTGGTATACAGACGGTCAAAAGATAATGGAAAGTCATGGGAACCTTTAAAACTTTTGTTCAACCTTGATACCATGGCTGTACAGAATCCTTCTCCGGTTTTCATAGAAGATGAGAACAGAGTTGTGCTTCTCTTTAATACTACCCATTTAAGTGAACACGATGTTTTAAACACCGATTATCATCCAAAAGATCAAAGAAGGGCTTATGTAACATCTTCTCTTGATGAGGGGATAAGCTGGGCTAAACCGCGGGAGATAACGTCAAGCGTAAAACTACCGCACTGGAGATGGCATGCTATTGGACCTGTTCATGCCATACAATTAAAATATGGGGAAAAGAAAGGACGGCTGGTAGTTCCGGTTGCGATCAGTATTGAAAAAGGCAATAGCGCTTATACTATGGCACTTATTTTCTCGGATGATGCGGGTAAAAGCTGGAACATAGGAGCGGTGGATACCAATCTAAACGATCCTGTGCAAAGCAATGAAACTACCATAGTTGAATTAAAAGATGGTAGAATTTACGTCAATACCCGAGATCATCTGGGAGGCTCTAAAACCAAAAACCGGGGAGAAACCTACAGTCTTGACGGCGGTGAATCTTTTCAGGAGCCTATTATTGAATCTGACAAATTTCCTAGTCCTATAGTACAGGCTTCTCTCTTAAGGTTCCGCCTCAAAAAAAGGAAAAAGGAAAGTCTCATCTTATTTTCGACCCCTTCTACTCCAGATAAAAGAGAAAATCTGATTGTGATGTCGAGTACTGATGAAAGTGAAAGTTGGCAAGCTTTCATTAAAGTGCACAACGGCTTTTCGGCCTATTCAGATATGGTACAGTTAAATAGCAGAACTCTGGGAGTACTCTTTGAGACAGATGAGTATCAGAAAATACGCTTTAAGCAGATAAAAGTAAAACGATAACGGGAATAGAGCGGCTTTTCTTTTGTCCGGTACGGCAAGATCTATCTGTAGAAGTTCATTTCATCCATATATTGCCAAACGGCTTCTGGGAGCATTACTCTAATATTTTTTCCTTCTTTGTGACTTTTCCTTATGAAGGTT
>JBFOMC010000285.1:0-16346 GCA_040830565.1 Flavobacteriaceae bacterium | reverse complement strand
TGAGCATCTATAGAACCGTCACTGGATCCAAAAGAGGCACTAAATGCAGCATTTATATCAGTTCTACTATAGCTAGACTCTATGGTGTAGATGATCATTCTTCCGTAGGTAACGGTGGCCACATAAACGGGACTAGTGCTACCTAAAGCGCTAAGATCTGGAGTGCTTGTAAATAGATCGCTGGGATTTTGAGGCGGGGCCATATTAATAATATAGTATACCTGGAAATACTTCATTACATATTTGTTTTTTTAATCGGGCTGTTCCAAAATGAAGGAGGGGGAAAATTTGGTTGGTGCAGATCTTTTATTTGTCCCCATAACCAAATTAAATTGTTTCTTTGTGTATACCTGAGAGATTTCAAAATTTACCTGAGCAGGAGTTGCTCCCGTAACTTCCTGGTCTAATATGGATTTTACACCTTCTCTCACAGTAGAAAGTTTTGGATCTGTAATGTCCGCCACAGGACTCCCGCTAATATTGGTTAAGGAGGCAGATAATGTGATAGGCGCCCTATCGGCCACTATGGGCACATATTCACCTGTGGGGATGGTTTCTCCTTTAAGAATAGCCCCAGGAAAGATTACATCTGTTGTAGGGTCCAGAGCCAGCATATCATTAAAGCCGGGGGCGTGTTTATAATAGGTGGTAAAGCATTCCAGGGAAGAGTCTTCTATATCTCGCTCTGCAGGATCCTCTCCGGTAACTACCGGGTCTGCTATTTCATCTGGCTGATCGAAGGTAGGTAAACCAGCCATAAGGCTGTTAAACTCTTCGGCTTTATTACCGCTTATGGGTTCAGTACCATCACCTCCCGGATCTTCTTTACTACAGGCGCCAAGGGTAAGGATAAGGATCAAAATGCTTAGTTTTCTAAGTAATCTGTTTTGTGTTTTCATGATATTGTCGTTTTGTGGTTAAACTTTTTATGAAATTTATGCGGGTTATTCCCATTGTAATTTTGTAGTACTTAGGCCCTGGTAGGAAAAGTGAAATCCTGTAGATTCTAGTGAAAGGTCTGTAGCGTCTTCGTGTTGTATAAAATACATATCGACTGGGTTTGATACAGCACCAATGCCGTTGCCGTCTTCAACATAAATGCCCAAATAAGCAGAATTGACAGTCGGTGTGGTATTGCCTTTTAGTACGAAGAATCCCTTTCCATCAACTGTAGTATGCTCGGGCAAGGAAGTTCCAATATCCTGAAACCCTTCATTGTTAGCTGTTTCAGAAATTTTTATTTTGTTTCCAAGAGTATTTGTAAATATTCCAGAACCTGCAAACATGCGCACAGCAAACAAATAACTAGCAGCTGGTATTAACTCATCTGTGCTATTGGCAACTGTGCTGCCCGGAGGTCCGGGAAAAAAGGAGAAATAGGTAGTTGGATCATCCGGATAGTCACCTTCTCCAACACCGCTATAGGAAATGTCTTCCAGTGATGTTTCCAGGGCGGTAAATTCTTCCTCGGTAATTTCGATCCAATCGCCAATATTAGCTGCTATAAAGGCGTCCTTAGAGCTGGTTAGCAAGTTCTCAATGGCGTCTTCGAAATCGGTGAGATTAATCGTAATGGTAGCGGTAACAGTATCTTCACCATTAGAAAGGTTTATGGTGCCAGTAACTGTAGTGTTTAGCTCATAATCAAAGGCCGACTTGTCTGCCACTAAAACTTCCAGCGAAGCGACGTCTAGATCAAATGCGGTATTGCTGCTGGTATAAGTTAGTGTGCCTGGGAGATCTGTTGAGAGTGTTCCCAAAACGGTACCGGTTTCTGGATTTTCCTCTATAGTGGTGTCCAAATCACTCACAATGTATATGGGATCAGGTTCAACCATTGGAGCGTCATCGCCTTCACTGCTGCAAGAAAGAATGAAGCCTGCACACAGGACTAAAAGAGTTTTGGTAAAATGATAGTTTTGTGGTTGCATCATATTTTGTTTTGTGGTTAAACTAAATTTTGTTTTGTGTGACCTGCCCGGTAACGGTCTGCAGCCCTTATCCGAGCAAGACCACAAAACGGTTGTCATGTTCACATGGAGTTTCTCATGACACCACAAACCTAAGGGCCTGATTTTGAGGAAGAAAAAAAAGCGGGTGGACAAGCGGTAGACGCTCCTAATTAGGAGGGTGGACAAACAGTGGACAGGCTGGGAAGCCCTGTGTTTAAAGGCTTAAGACAAGGTCTTGCAGAGATTCATCAGTGGTAATATCGAGCTTTTTTCGCAGACGATAGCGTGCTTTCTTGATGCCTTCTGACGAAATATTTAAAATATTGGCAATTTCTTTAGAAGATAGGTTCATTTTTAACAAAGCCATTAAACGGAGCTCATTTGGTGTAATGGAAGGATATTTGCGTTTAATATCTGCATTAAAATTTCTGTGTACCTGCTCAAAGTATTTGGAGAAATTTTCCCAATTATTGTCGTCTTTCAAATCGAAGTTAATGGTACGTATGAGTTGCCTGTAGCCCGAGGCATTATGGTCATGCTCTTGCAGTTCTTTTGCTTTATTCTTTAGATTTTCTAAAGTTTCATTTTTACGTGCAAGGTTTAGGGCATGGGTGGTTAGCTCTTTCTTTTTAAAGGCAAGTTCGGCATCGACTTTTTCTTTTTCTGCACGGTTCCGTTTTAATTTTTGCCTTATACCATAAAAGCCTAGTAAGGATAAAACAAGCGCAGCTCCCATTAGAATACGTTGCAACCTACTTATCTTGGCTCGTTGTTCTAATAAGCCAATCTCTTGTTCTTGTAGTAGAATTTGTTGCTCTTTTTTTTCTATTTCAAAAAGGGCACGCATTTCCTCAATTTGTTGAGATTGCGTTTGGTTGAATATCTGGTCGTTCAGATGATTATAGCGTCTAAAATCCTCAAGAGCGCTCTGATAATCTCTTAAAAGCTCATATGAGGCAGCTCTGGTGAGATATGCCTGGGCAGCTTCGGGCAGGGATTTTAGACTATCCGAGATGGAAACAGCTTTCTGTAAATAGGGAAGGGCCTGTTCAGGGTTTTTGATCTTGGTATACAGCTCTCCCAAGCTTTGGTAGGTTTTGCTGATTTCCTGCGGATTTTGCATTCGGTTATAACGTTCGAGGGATTTGTTGAGACTTTGCAAGGCCATGCTGTAATTCTCCATTTTCAGATATACCTCCCCGACAAGATTGTAAGCTACCGCTTCTTTTAAAGGATAGTTGTTTTCCTTGGCCAGACGAATAGAACGTTGCAGATATTCCAAGGCTTCTTCTACCTGGTTTGATAGCAGCATATTTTCTCCAAGCAATCTAAGACTGTCCGTTTGCCATAACACATCTTCAAAGTCTTCGTATACGCTCAGGGCCTGTTTTAAATAAACAGCACTTTGTTCATAGTTTTTTAAATGCATCTCTATTCGTCCCAGCATAATGTAAGCATCAGCTTCAAATAGTGGGTCCTTGGTCCGTTCTTTATAGAGTTCCAATGCCGTCAAGCCATTTTTAAGCGCGAGATTATAACGGCCTTGTTTTAGGTCAATTTCAGAAAGCATAAAATAGGTGGATCCTATATAGCGGAAGTCAGCTTCCTTAGCGTTTGATATAGTATCCTTGTTTTGGAAAATATCAATATTCTTTCTTAGATAAACCTTGGCTGTTTCAAAATCATTAATTCTCTCATAATAAACCGCCAACCGCTCATTGGCTGTTAAAATTCGACCCAGGTTGTTCACTTCGGTCACAATGTCCAGGGTGGCCTTGGCATAATAATAAGCCGAATCCATTTGGTCATTATTAAGAAATAAATAACCGAGCTGATTGTATCCAAGCCCCACACCGTGCTTGTACCCTATTTTTTTTGAGATACTGACCATTTCCCTGGCATACTTATAAGCTTCATCAGGATCGGTATACGAAAGATTTTGAAGGATCAGGGCAGCCAGTTGTACCTTAACGGTATCATCTGCCCTGGAGCGATACTCCGTGAGCAGGCTATCCAGATTTTTATATTGTTGTCCTTGTAGACCATGGAATACAGAGAACAGCAAGAAAAGTAAAAAGGCTTTAGTCCGTTTCACAGGGCACAGTGCTAAGCTTCTAAAATACCAAATTCCTGATTAATAAGCTTAGCTTTAGGTATTAAGACCAGGGGCATTGTTTTGGTTAGCTTCAGGGACATTTCTATAAACGCAGAACCATTTCCTGAAGCGATTCCTCAGTTGCCATGTCTAGCTTTTTCCGAAGTCGATATCGGGCTTTCTTAATTCCATCCTGGGAAATATTAAGAATATTAGCAATCTCTTTGGAAGACAAATTCATTTTTAAGAGGGCTAACAACCTAAGTTCATTTGAAGTAAGCTGAGGGTATTTAGCCTTTACACTGCGATTGAAGTCCTTGTGTACCTCTTCAAAGTATCTGGCAAAATTTTCCCAGTTATTGTCGTCTCGTAAATCAAAATCAATCGTTCTGATCAATTGGGAATACCCTTTGACACTTTCCTCATTTTGTTCTAACTCTTTTGCTTTTTGTTTAAGACCTTCCAGTACTTCGTTCTTTTTGGCTAAATGCAAGGCATGGGTGGTAAGCTCTTTTTTCTTAAAGGCGAGTTCTGCGTCTAAGCGCTCTCTAATTAGTTTATTTCTTTTCATTTTTTGACGCACCCCGTAAAAACCCAAAAGCGCCAAAATCAATGCCCCTACAAGCAATAGCTTTTGGAGATTGCTTATTTCAGCTTCTTGCTCTAAAATATCTATTTCCTTTTCCTGAAGTACAATTTGCTGCTCTTGTTTCTCTGCTTCATATATGGTGCGTAGCTCTTCTATTTGCTGTGATTTTATTACACTGAATATGGAATCGTTTAATGACTGAAAAACCAGTTGATCATTGGAAGCTTCCCGCCAACTACCCAACTGCCTATACGCCTCCGATCTATAAAAATGGGCGTCCTTTAGAGCCGTAATGGGCCCTTCATCGGTGGCTTGAGCAATGGTATTATTCAAAAATGGGAGGGCTTTAAAAGCTAGCTTTTGTTTTAGATATAATTGCCCCAGAAGATTTAGAGTTTCTAAAGTATTGGCTTTGAAATTATTCTTCTCCTGGATTTCCAGGCCGGCAGTAAGTTGTACAAGCGCCTTATCGAGTTGGCCTTTTTCCAAATACAACTTACCCAAACCAGAGTAAGCATTTCCTTCGGCTTCTCTGATGCCATGAACCTGGGCCAATTCAAGACTTTTTTTATAATATACCTGGGAGCTATCTGGTAGGTTAATATGGAAATAAGTATCCCCAATGTCGTTGCTTACATTAGCTATATATACGTTATCTTCTTGTTCCTCATAAATCTTGAGTGACTTTTTGAAGTAATTAAGAGCGCTTTCGTAATTTTTTCTAAGAAACTCAATTTGCCCAACCTGTCTCTGGGCATCGGCCCTGCGCCAGGGCTTATTGTGCACGGTATCTAATATTCTCAACGCCTCTAAAGTTTCCTTCAAGGCTATTTTATAGAAACCTTTACTGCTATAAACCTGAGCTCGGTTTCCCAGGGAAATGGCATATCTATAAGCGCTGTTTTTTTTGTCGATTGCAATGACTTCTCCAAATTTTGCGATAGCATCATCGAAGTTGCCTTCCACATATTCCAAAGACGCAAGAGAATTTAGGACTGCGGCATAACGCCAGGCTTCTCCTATTTCTTTAAACACTTCCAAAGATCTGTTGAGATAGTAACGAGCGGAATCTATATTTCCGCTGTTCTGATAATAGGCGCCGATATGATAGGTACTCATACCAATTCCTTTGTCAAAATTCAGTTTTTCTGACAGCAGAAGTTCTTCCCTGGCATATTTGATAGCAGTTTCTGGATCCGTATACAGCAAGGCGTTGTACAAACGGCTTAGCGTATTTACCTTAAGTGTGTCCTCTTTGTGATTTTGATATGCCCTTAAAAGACTGTCTGACTTTATGTTTTGTTGGGCTTTTAGCTGACAGGTTGAAAAAAATACTAAGGCAAGTAGCCCGATAAAGGTTAATTTCATGCCTATTGCAATTGGTTCTTCTAAAGGTAATTAAATAAAACCGGCTTAAGCTTAATCATTACTAAAGTGACAGCACAAGGTCCTGTAAGGATTCCTCTTTAGAGATTTCTAACTTTTTACGTAGCCGGTATCTCGCCTTTTTAATTCCTTCTTGAGATATATTTAGAATACTGGCAATTTCTTTGGAAGACAAATTCATTTTTAAGAGGGCCAATAGGCGCAACTCGCTGGAGGTGACCTCCGGATATTTTTTCTTGACATTTATATTAAAATCTTTATGTACCTCTTCAAAATACCGGGCAAAATTTTTCCAGTTGTTATCGTCCTGCAAGTCAAAATCTATGGTTCGGATCAACTGAGTGTAACCCCGAGTACTTTCGGCCTCTTGTTTAAATTCTTTGGCTTGTTGCTTGAGACCTTCAAGTACTTCATTTTTTTTGGCCAAATGCAATGCATGGGTCGTCAATTCCTTCTTCTTAAACGCCAGTTCTGCGTCTAGCTTTTGACGTATCACTTTGTTGCGTTTCATCTTTTGCCGTATGCCATAAAAGCCTAAAAGTGCTAGTACCAAACCCCCAGCCAGAAGCAATCTTTGCAAATTATTTATTTCTGCACGTTGCTCCAGAAGATCTATCTGTATCTTTTGTATTGCGATTTGTTGCTCCTTCTTTTCAGTATCATAAATGGTTTTTAACTCAGCAATTTGTTGAGATTTTGTTACATTAAAAATTGAGTCGTTGGTCTGTTTATATCGCTTATAGTTGCTCAGTGCCTGCCTGGTATTATCTTGTTTTTCATAGGCTTCCGATCTTATTTCATAAGAATCACTAAGGTTGTGTAAGGCACCAATACTTTCTGATATCGTCATTGCCTTTTCTGCCATGCGGATAGCGTTTTCCGTATTCCCCAAATCGAGTTCCAATCTTGCTATCTCGTTATAATCCCTGGCCAGTTCATTTTTGAATCCAAGGGATTCATGTAATTGCAGACCATAAGTCAGGTAGTTTCGGGATAACTCATAGTTTTGAAGCTCTCTGTTGGTCACTCCCAGATAAACCAGTGCGGCAGCTTCAGCATCAATAAACTTGAATTCTCTTCCTATATCCAAAGCGTCTTCAAAGTAGGCAATGGCCTTATCATATTCCTTCAAAGCCAAAAAACTCATACCGATATCAATGGCCGTATGGCTTTGATAATCATTATAGTCATGTTCTTTGAAAATGTCGTAAGCGCGAAGTGCATAATCTATTGCGCTCTTGTAATTTCTTTGTTTGTGCTCTATCACCCCTAATTCTTGAAGCGCTCCTCCTGTTCTTCTGGTATGCTCAATTCCTTCAAAAAACCGCAACGCCTTTAGTGCCTGCTCTAAAGCCAGTTTGTAATTGCCTTTTTCCTTGTAAATTTCTGCTAACCCCTGATACTCCGCGCCAATTTTATTAAAGCCCTTTAGATCACTTTGCTCATTTTCCGGGAGCTCGTATAAGGCGATATTTCCGTGATGATAGGCGAGAGCCTGGTCGTAGTTGCCCAATTTCTTTTCCAAACCGGCTAAAGCGTGATTTATAAACAACTCCCCTTTGGGGCTGTTCATTTGTCTGAAAAGTTCCTTTGATTTGAGGTAGTATATTCGAGCCGAATCTATCTGACCAATATTTTCGTGGTAGGTTCCAAAATGCAGGTTGGAGGCAGCGATGCCTTTTCTGTAGCCCAATTTGGAAGCCAGGTTGTTCTCCAATTTGGCATAGGTGTACGCCCTGTCACTGTCGGTATACATCAATTTTTCAAAAAGTGTACCGTACCTGGCCACTTTTAAGGAATCATTTTCTAGTTGCTCGGCAGTATTGATGAGGCTGTCTACTTCTTTGGACCATTGTCCGAATGCCGTATTGGAAAAAACAAAAAGTAGTAGTGCTAAACTCTTTGCAAATAATTTCATAACAAGTGGGTATGGTGGGACTCCTAAAATACACTTTTTTTGGCTAGATGCAGCCAAACCGTAAGAGTCAATTTTGGTTTAAAAGAAGTTCCTTCATGGATCTTAGAACGAACACCTAAAGGTAAATTTCTGTGCAATATTATTCCCTTTAGCCAGTCAAATTTACAAAGAGGGTAGGCGAAGCCGAAATTTGGAAAAGTAGAGGATGACACCTCAAAAATTAACAAAAATTGATCAAAAAAGCAATTTGTAGGAATTAACTTAAAAAATTTATTACCAGGTTTTTATATAGCCTAATTTAAATGATATATTTACAAAACATGATTTTTTGTTAATTTGACAAAAAAGAAGGACAAAGCGCTAATATTTCTTTACAAAAACTAGGAAATTCCGACGGGAGCTTCGTTAACGAAACATGAGAATACAAGCTTGAATTTTAAATCTGAAAAAATTCTTGAAGCGGTTTTCTTTACTTTTTTTATGCCCCTATCCTCTTTGGAAGGTCTTGTTTATAAGTTCAAAAATTCCTTGATAAAAATTCTTGCATCTTCATTTTCCAGAATGTTCATTTTACTATTTTTGCCCATGCAAAACAACGTCCTTATTCTCGACTTTGGTTCTCAATACACACAACTTATCGCCAGGAGAGTTAGAGAACTAAATATTTACTGTGAAATTAAACCTTATAACAAACTTCCCGAAGATCTTTCGGAATATAAAGCTGTGATCTTATCCGGATCACCCTTTTCCGTTAGAGCCGATGATGCGCCCCATGTAGATCTTTCCAATATAAAAGGAAAAAAGCCCTTATTAGGGGTTTGCTATGGTGCACAGTATCTGGCCCATTTTAACGGGGGAGAAGTGGCCGCCTCTAATACACGGGAGTATGGCAGAGCCAGGTTAACGGCTATTGCTAACGATGAACCCTTCTTTTACGAAATTAATGACGGTTCCCAGGTATGGATGAGTCATGCCGATACCATAAAGAAACTTCCGGAGAATACCATCCATATGGCGAGCACCAATGATGTAGAACACGCTTCCTTTAGGTTTGAAGGGGAAGATACCTACTGCATCCAGTTTCACCCGGAAGTGTACCACACCACCCAGGGAAAGCAATTACTAGAGAATTTTCTGGTTCATATTGCCGGTGTGCCTCAAACCTGGACCCCTCAGGCATTTGTAGAAACCACGGTTGCAGAGCTTAAGAGGAAAATTGGCGGGGATAAGGTGATACTGGGGCTTTCAGGAGGAGTAGACTCTACTGTGGCGGCGGTTTTATTGCACAAAGCCATAGGTAAGAACCTACATTGCATCTTCGTAAACAACGGACTGCTCAGAAAAAATGAATTTACAGATGTATTAGAGCAGTACAAAGGCATGGGACTTAATGTTAAAGGCGTAGATGCTTCGGCACGTTTTTTGGAAGCCTTGGCTGGGGAGAGTGATCCCGAGAAGAAAAGAAAGATCATAGGGCGGGTGTTTATTGAGGTCTTTGATGATGAATCCCATTTGGTTGAAGATGCCAAGTGGCTTGCTCAGGGTACTATATATCCGGATGTCATAGAATCCGTTTCGGCTACGGGCGGACCCTCTGCCACGATTAAAAGTCATCACAATGTGGGTGGTCTGCCAGATTTTATGAAATTAAAGGTGGTAGAGCCATTAAAAATGCTATTCAAAGACGAAGTAAGGCGAGTCGGAGCCAGCATGGATGTCGGGGAAGAACGTCTGGGAAGACATCCTTTCCCCGGGCCCGGATTAGCTATCCGCATATTAGGTGATATTACTAGTGAGAAAGTGAGCATCTTGCAAGAGGTAGATGCGATCTTTATCAACGGTTTAAAAGAATGGGACCTCTATGATAAGGTCTGGCAGGCCGGAGCCATGCTTTTACCCGTAAATAGTGTGGGAGTAATGGGAGATGAACGTACTTATGAAAAATGTGTAGCTTTACGGGCGGTAGAAAGTACCGATGGTATGACGGCAGATTGGGTAAATTTACCTTATGAGTTTTTACAAAAAACATCAAATGATATCATTAATAAAGTCCCTGGGGTGAATAGAGTCGTATATGATATTAGTTCCAAGCCCCCGGCAACTATTGAATGGGAATAAATATGAACCACTTTATTAAATTTTTTGCTGTTTCGTTAATGCTACTTTTTGTTGGTTGTAAGGCCGGTGCCCAGCAACCCACCACTCCTAAAGTGACGGAGACAAAAAAGGATACAGTAAGAATTCAGGAGGAGCCCATAGGTTTCACCACCCACAGGGTGCGAAAAAGAGAAACGCTTTATGGTATCGCTCAGCGTTATAATATTAAGGAGGAGGATATTAAACGTTACAATAGGGAATTGTATGCCACCCAGCTTAAAAAAGGCATGAGAATACAAATTCCCAAGTACGCTGTGAGGGAAGTAGCTTCAGACAGTATTAATCCTGAAGATTTTGAGAAATATATTGTAAAACCAAAGGAAACCCGATGGAGTATTGCACATAAATACGGCATAACCATAGACAGTATGGTCTCTCTAAATCCTGAGCTCCCTAAAACCTCTAATTACCTCGCAATCGGTCAAGAACTTAATCTGCCAAAGTTGGCGGGAAGTAGCGTAGACTCAGTACAGGTACAGCTCTACGAATCCTATACGGTTCCGCCCAAAAAAACCTTATATAGTTTAGGCCAGGAATATGGTATAAAGGGCGAAGAAATAGTGAGATTGAATCCTGAGATCATTGAAAGAGGCGGACTCAAAGAAGGAATGGTCATTAGATTGCCAAAGAAAAGCGACGACACCGGGGAGGTAAATACAGATAATTTTATTTTCTACGAAGTAAAGCCCAAGCAAACTGAGTACTCTTTAACCAGAAATCTAGATATCACCTATACCGAGCTTCTTGAATTGAATCCAACACTTTCAGAGGGTCTTAAAGCTGGGATGATCTTGAAACTGCCAAAAGCCAGGTCTGCTGACCTAGAAGTAAAAAATTCCCTGGTTCTGGACAAGATCAATTTATTAGATAGCATCAGCACTGACAACAAGCAGCGCCTCATTTTTATGCTACCTTTCAGACTAAACAGAATAAATCTTTCGGATAGAGAAAGTGCAGAAAAGGCCATTGGGAGAAGCAACGCCATCAAATACAGCCTTGGTCTGTATTCCGGAGCTCTGGTAGCTGTAGACTCCATTGCCAAGTTGGGCATTTCTGTAGATGTTAAGACTTATGATACTCAGTTAGATATGGAGAAATCTAAAGAGATCATGAGAGGAGAAAATCTTACGAATGTTAGTGCGATCGTAGGGCCTTTGCAGCTAAACTCTTTAAAGGAAGTGGCAGTGCAAGCAGCTAACTACCAGGTACCAGTAATTGCACCTTTGGCAGCCGAGAGCGATATCAGTCTTAGTAATGTATTCTTTTCAATTCCTTCAGATGAAGTACTGAGAAATCGCATGCTTACCTATATGGAATCTCAGGTAACAGATCAGAATATGATCGTAATTGCAGATACTACCAGCGCGGCTGCAGTAGATAGAATTATAGAGACTTTCCCAGCTACCAAAATAGTAGAGGTAAAAGAAGAAGAAAAAAACATCTCCATTAATCTGGAAAAATTCCTAGAGATGTTGTCCGAAGAAAAAGAGAACTGGGTCTTTGTAGAAAGCAACAATTCGGAATGGGTAACCAGCGTTACCTCTATTCTAAATTCTTCCAATACTGAAGATATCAAGGTGCGTATGTTCACTACAAATAGGAATAGGGCCTTTGAAAGCGATGTGATTTCTAGCACTCATTTGTCTAATCTCAATTTCACCTATCCTTCCCCGTACCGGGAAATAGGTAGTGATAGTTTTGTAAGGCAATATAGGAGAAGATGGGGCAGTACCCCGGATAGGTACGCCGTCAGAGGTTTCGATCTTACATACGACCTCTTACTAAAGCTTGCCTTTAAAATGAATCTTTTTGAAGCTTCAGACCTCATAGGAGTTACGGAATACACCGGGAACAAATTTAATTATAGCAGAGACTACTCCTCTGGTTTTTATAACACTGCTTGTTATATTATGCAATATGAGGACATGCACATCAAAGAAGTAAAACCTTAGGAATGACCTCTAAAGTGATCTATTCGGGAGAGTTACGAACAGTCTGCACCCACTTGCGTTCCGGGAATGAATTTATAACAGATGCTCCTGTAGATAATAATGGGAAGGGAGAAGCATTTTCTCCAACAGATACGGTAGCCACGGGCTTAGCCAGTTGTATGTTAACCGTTATGGGAATAAAAGCAAGAGGACTTGAGGTAGATCTTAAAGGTTCCACCGCCGAAGTGACCAAGATTATGGCCTCGGACCCCAGGAGAATTTCAGAGATAAAAGTGCGACTTAGCCTGCCTTCAAAAATTTCAGAAAAACACAGGAAAATACTAGAGCATACTGCCAATACATGTCCTGTACACCAAAGTCTGCATCCAAACATCAAGAAGGACATTAGCTTTTACTGGGAGCAGTAGTGAACCATTTTTTTTCACCGCGTTAAATATTTCCTATATTTTCTGAAAATTAGCGCGGCGGTATACAAAAGTTCGGAGAATGACGTTTAGATAATAACGTTTTAACCAAACAATCCAAGGATACGAAAATGCGAAGATACTTTTCCTTTCTTATTTTTCTGATCACCTTTACCGGACTGAGTCAGGAATATGAAACCATTCTCTGGAGCAGCGATCACAGACTTAGTTGGGACGATTTTAAAGCAAAACCCTCCGGCCCATCAAGGGCTGCGGCCATTACGGCTAGCGGGATAAGCTATCAGTTCTCTACCATGGAGTCTAATGGAGAGTATGAATTGGATTATACCGTCAGCACCTACTTTTATCCCAATAAATCCTGGTACCAACCAGAGGTTTGCGATGAGGTCATCCTTAGCCATGAACAACTGCATTTCGACATCTCAGAACTTTTTGCCCGGAAAATGAGAAGAATTCTAGAAGAAACAAGGTTTACCAAAAATGTGAAATCTGAAGTGAAGAGTATCTACCGGAAGATCAACAAAGAACTTGCAGAATTTCAGAATCTTTACGACGATGAAACTAACTTTTCCCGAGATAGAGAACAGCAACTACTTTGGAATAAAAAAATCGCAGAGGCTTTAGAAAGAAGTGAAAATGGCGAGTTTTAGGATTTTTCTTCTACAACCTAAACATCACATATTGTAATCCCCTGTTTTAAGGCAGCAATCTTGTCTTCCCAACTTGGAATAAATTCCTGAGCGACATGTCCCTTGTAACCTGTGGCCACAATGGCCTGCATAATAGCCGGATAAAAAAGCTCCTGGGTTTCATCAATTTCATGCCTTCCGGGATTTCCGCCGGTATGATAGTGCCCAATATACTGATGATAATCCTGGATGTTTCTGATAATATCTCCTTCCATTATCTGCATGTGATAAATGTCGTAGAGTAATTTGAAATTATCGGTATCTAATTGCTTACAAAGTTCCACTCCCCAGTCCGTATGATCGCACATATAATCTTTGTGATCTACCTTGGAGTTTAATAGTTCCATTTGAATAACTACTCCGTGCTTTTCTGCAGTGGGAAGGATTTTTTCAAGTCCGGCAACGCAATTTTTTAAACCCGTGTCATCGTCCATACCATTTCTGTTTCCGCTAAAACAAATAAGATTTGTATAGCCTGCTTCTGCAATTATCGGGATCTTTTCATTGTAATCTTCAATTAACTCCTGGTGAAGACTTGGATCATTCCAACCTTCCAAAATTCCTTTGCCGGCCCCCCAGCACATAGAGGCGTGGATATTGTGTTTTTTAAGAAGTGGAAAATCTTCCGGACCAACCAGATCTATGGCTTTAACCCCGAGATCATTTAGGTTTTGAAGAAATGTATCTAGAGGAATACTGTTATAGCACCAGTAACAAGCGCTGTGATTGATATTATTCTTTAGCTCGGTTTTGTCTTGCTCGGAGTTCATGGCGTTTGTTTTATTGTATGCCAGGAGCCCTGCCGAGGCCGCTGCCGTAGTACCTATAAAAGATCTTCGTTTCATATGTAACTTTGTTAAGTGCTTTTTAAAGATAATTTATTTAGAAGTAAAAATGGAAGAGGAACCGAAGAAAGATCAATTATTGGAGTTGGCTCATTACAAAATGCCCTATGGAAAATATAAAGATAGATACCTCGTAGACCTGCCCGAGGCATACCTTCAATGGTTCCACAGAAAAGGATTTCCAAATGGTAAATTGGGAAACTATTTAAGACAAATGTTAGAAATTAAGATCAATGGATTGGAGGGGCTCATAAGAAAGATTCAAAAAGATTTTCCGAAGGATTCTCTGTGAATTCTGCGCGCAATTCGTATCTTTGAATCCCGTAACACAGAATCCCATCATGCCAGATACCAAATACATTTTCGTTACGGGAGGTGTAACTTCGTCCTTAGGAAAAGGAATCATCGCCGCCTCACTTGCTAAGCTACTTCAGGCAAGGGGTTATAAGACCACTATTCAAAAATTAGATCCTTATATCAATATAGATCCCGGGACCCTAAATCCCTATGAGCATGGAGAATGCTACGTTACAGAGGATGGTGCTGAAACCGATTTGGATCTGGGACACTATGAGCGTTTTCTAAATGTGAAAACATCACAGGCGAATAACGTAACTACAGGTAGAATCTATCAGAGCGTAATTGAAAAGGAGCGTAGAGGCGAGTTTTTGGGAAAGACTGTACAGGTGGTGCCCCATATTACCAATGAAATTAAGGAGCGGATCCAGATTTTGGGGAATAGCGGAGATTACGATATTGTGATCACCGAAATTGGAGGTACAGTAGGTGACATAGAATCCTTGCCCTACATAGAGGCTGTGCGTCAATTGCTTTGGGAATTAGGAGACAATAATGCCATTGTTATACATCTTACTTTGGTACCTTTCCTCTCAGCAGCCGGAGAATTAAAAACAAAGCCTACACAACACTCCGTAAAAACTTTGATGGAAAGTGGAATAAAGGCCGACATCCTGGTGTGCAGAACTGAGCATGAGATCTCTGAGGATATAAAACAGAAACTAGCGCTCTTCTGCAATGTAAAAAAAGAAGCCGTAATCCAGTCGATAGATGCTTCAACAATATATGATGTACCACTAATGGTACAGGCAGAGGGCTTGGATACCGTAGCCTTGAGTAAATTAGCATTACCCGATACTACTGAACCGGATCTCACCCAATGGAAGGAATTTCTCAACAGGCACAAAAACCCCAAAAGCGAAGTGACTATAGGCCTTATTGGCAAGTATGTAGAACTCCAGGATTCCTATAAGTCTATTTTGGAATCCTTTATACATGCAGGTGCAGCTAATGAAGTTAAGGTGAATGTCAGGTCCTTGCATTCTGAGTATATCGCCACAAATTTTGAACAAAAAATGAAAGGTCTGGAGGGTATTCTTGTTGCTCCCGGATTTGGTGAACGGGGGATAGAAGGTAAAATAAAGGCTGTGGCATACGCCAGAGAAAATGGAATCCCTTTCCTAGGAATATGTTTGGGCATGCAAATGGCCGTAATTGAATATGCCCGAAATGTTTTAGGCCTTAAGGATGCCAACTCTACAGAGATGAATGAGGAAACCCCTCACCCCGTAATTGATCTGATGGAAGAGCAAAAAACGATAACTAACAAAGGCGGAACTATGCGGTTAGGTGCATGGGGATGTGAACTTGTAGATGACACCCTTGCTCAAAAAATGTATCATGGTGAAAAGGAAATCTCCGAGAGGCATAGACATCGGTATGAATTCAATAACGACTATAAAGCGCAATTAGAGTCGGCAGGAATGGTCACTTCAGGAATAAATAAGGAAACAGGTCTTGTTGAGATCATTGAGCTTCCCAAGCACCCATGGTTCATTGGGGTGCAATATCACCCCGAATACAAGAGTACGGTTGCCAGTCCTCACCCTCTTTTTGTAGGATTTGTAAAAGCCGTCCTGCAACACAAAAAACAACAAACTAATGCCAGTTTGGCATAAACTGCACAATTGGGCATATATTTGCAGACTTGATTTTGATTAGGCAAACCCTACTATGCGTCAGGGAGAGCCTTAAATTAGCGTAAATGGAAGAAAAGAAACTGGACATTAATTCGATTATCGGATTTTTACTGATTTTCGGAATTCTTATTTTTTGGTTTTACACCAAGCAACCTACCCCAGAAGAATTAGAAGCCGAGAAGGCAAGACAGGAGCAGGTAGAAGCTGAACAAAAGGATGCTGAAGCCACCCCGGTAAAACCAATTTTGACCGATACAAAGGTAGATCTTCAGGATTCCACGGCTTTAGCCAACTACAAGAACAGCGTGGGCGATTTTGGTTTCACAAAGGCTTCGGATGAG
>JBFOMC010000284.1:0-7788 GCA_040830565.1 Flavobacteriaceae bacterium | reverse complement strand
TTGCGCTATGATCCTTCCGGGTATCTCAGGTGCTTTTATCCTGGTGTTACTGGGGTCTTACAAAACCGCACTAGATGCCATTCATGAAAGAGACATTACCATCATTCTTACCCTTGGCGCAGGTGCTGTTTTTGGGTTACTTAGTTTTGCCCGACTCCTAAAATGGATGTTCAATAACTATAAGAATATGACCCTGGCCCTACTTACCGGTTTCATCCTCGGGTCTTTAAATAAAATCTGGCCCTGGAAAAAAGTTTTGGAGACCAAAGTGTTTGGGGATAAAGTGATCCCGGTCAGCGAAGAAAGTGTATCTCCTTTTACTTTTGAGGGCGACCCTCAATTGGTCTTCGCTATAGTACTGGCCCTCCTTGGATTTTCACTTATTTTTATACTCGAAAAATTAGCCTCAAAAAAGTAGCGCCACTTTCATGCATCAGCCCAGAACATTAATGGATAAGTTTTTCTTGGTGATCAAGGGGCTTTGTATGGGGGCCGCTAACAAAGTGCCCGGGGTTTCAGGAGGTATTGTGGCTTTTGTAGTCGGTTTCTATGAGGAATTTATCTATTCCCTGAGAAAGATCAACCTAAAAGCCTTTAAACTGCTTTTTAATGGTAGGTTTAAGAGCTTTTATCAATATATAAACGGACAGTTTTTATGGCTTCTTATTTTCGGGATGCTGGTGAGCTATTTTAGTGTGTCTAAGTTGCTCGACTTCTTCCTGGAGAAAAAAGAGCTCTTTGTATGGGCGGCCTTCTTTGGGATGATCATAGGCTCTATCTACTACATTGCTAAAGACTTTCACCATTGGAATAAAAGAACCATCACGGCGGGGATCCTCGGACTCATGGTGGGAATTTCCATCAGCTTTTTGAGTCCCGCCAGGGAAAATGACAATCTCCTGTTTATTTTCCTTTGCGGCATCATTAGTGTCTCCGGGATGACTTTGCCAGGACTTTCCGGTTCTTTTATCCTGATCTTGCTGGGGAACTATGTGCTTTTGCTAGTCGATTCTGTAAACGCCCTCTACGATACTTTTGCAGAAGTGTTTAGGGGCGATTTTAGTTTTGTGCAGAATCAAAAACGCTTGGATACCCTTAAAATATTGGCAGTATTTACGGCGGGTTCTGCTACCGGACTGGTTACCTTATCGCATATCCTAGGGTATGTGTTAAAACATTTCAAGCATATTACCACAGCCGTCATCATTGGTTTTATCACCGGTTCTTTAGGCGTAGTCTGGCCCTGGAAGAAGACCATGTACATGACTGATGAGCAGGGCAAGGCGATGCTCGATTCAAATGGCGATAAAATAATTACCAATTATGAGCGCTATTTTCCGGATCTTGCACAGCAAGAAACCTGGTGGGCCATTGTATTTATTATTTTAGGCATTTTTATACTTTTGGGATTAGACTGGTATGGAAAAAGAAGAAAACAAACAGCGTAGCTTCGGATTGGTTGGAAAAGATATTTCTTACTCCTTTTCAAGGGGGTACTTTACCAAAAAGTTTGAGGAGCTCAATCTAAAAAACCACAGTTATGTGAATTACGATCTGCCCACCATCCAGGATTTTGAGATGATCGTAAAAGAGGAGCTTCACTTAACCGGACTGAATGTCACTATCCCTTATAAGGAGGCTGTAATTCCCTACCTGGCTGAACTGGACCCTATGGCCGCAGAAATTGGCGCGGTGAATACCATAAGCTTCACAGAAACCGGTTTAAAAGGCTATAATACCGATGCTTACGGCTTTAAAATGGCTTTACAACCCTTATTGAAGGAGCAACATAAAAAGGCTTTGATCCTGGGCACGGGTGGAGCTTCTAAAGCCATCGCTTATATTCTATCCAAACTAGGGATCAGCTATACCTTTGTATCCCGAACTCCGTCAGAGGATCAATTGGGTTATGATGCTTTAAGCGATGCTGTGATGGCCGAAAACCTCGTTATTATCAATTGCACGCCCATTGGCACCTTCCCCGATCTGGAAGCTAAACCGGCTATTCCGTACGAGTTCATTACCGAAAAGCATTTGTTATTCGACCTTATCTACAACCCTGAAAGAACCGCCTTTTTGCTAGAGGGTGAAGCTAAAGGAGCTACTGTCGCGAACGGTCTAAAAATGTTGGAGGAGCAAGCAGAACGGGCCTGGGCAATTTGGACTGGAAATTGAAAATGAAAAATGGAAAGTTGAAAATACGGTTGGAGGCTCCGTTTTCCAACTCAAAACTTAAATAACGAGATTGCCACTCCACGCCTACGGCGTGGCTCGCAATGACGAACCTCGAACATCGTGCCTCGTGCCTCGTACGTCACTTACTTAATTTCCCATTTTTAACTTTTCAATTTTAATTCCTAATTCTTAACTATTAATTCTTAATTCTTAATTCCCACAATACAACGCTTCCTCGACCAACGGCACAGCAGGAATCTTAAAAGAACTCTAATAAACTTTGCCGTTACCCCACTTGTTAGTATCTTACAATAGATATCCCAAAAGGGGAAACATGACAAATAGCGCGAAATGCTGGAAGAGAAAGATCATAAACTACAGGAAAATGTAGGGGGAGAAGAACGTTCGGAAACTACTGAGATTGTAAAAGAAACAGAGAAAAGCACTGAACTAACACCGGAAACCCCGGAAATAATACTGCCCAAAGCGGCCGAAGCCGCTGAAGCCGCGGACAAAGAAGAGACGGGCAAAACCGAAACCCAGGATGTGGCCACCGCCACCGAAGGAACTCCAGAAGAAGATATTAAATCCGAAACCTTAGCTGCTGACGACGAGGTGCCCAACGCTGATGAAACTGCCGAAAGCCTTGCTTCAAATACTGCATCTGCGGAAACAACTTCAGAGGAAGATGCAGTTACTGAAGAAAAGGTTGAAGTGAACTCTTCTGGTGAGCCGGAAGCGGACAAGGAGGCAGAGAAGGCTGTAGAAGAAATTGAAAACTCCAATGCCGAAGATGCCGAGGACGAGCATGTAGAACGAAGGCATCATATTCCTATCCTGGACTACCATTCCCTGTCTATGGAAAATCTGGTAGGCGAACTACAACGTCTGGTCAGGAACGAAAAGGTGCAGGCCATAAAAAAGCATGTAGACGGTATTAAGTACGAGTTTGATCTAAAATTCCAGGAATTTATAGAGCACAAAAAAGAGGAGTTTGTAGCCAATGGCGGCAATGAAGTCGACTTCCGATACAACTCCGTAACCAAGCGGCAGTTTAACGAGGTCTATGCAGATTACCGGGAAAAGCGGAATGCCTATTACAAAACCCTGGAACAGAACCTGAAGAACAACCTGGTTAAAAGACAAGAGATCATTGAGGAACTCAAAGGCCTGGTAAATGTAGAAGAGGACATAAATACAACCTATAAGAATTTTAAGGAGATCCAGGCACGTTGGCGTAATGCCGGCCCTATTCCGCGCAATGCCTATAACGATGTGTGGCGTACCTACCATCATCATATAGAGCGTTTTTATGATTTTCTGCATTTAAACCGTGAGTTACGGGATCTGGACTTTAAGCACAACCTGGAAGAAAAGCAAAAGATCGTAGAACGCGCCGAGGCTTTGGTACAGGAAGTGGATTTGGGGAAGGCGTTTAGAGAACTACAGTCGCTTCACAAAATTTGGAAAGAGGATATTGGTCCGGTCAGCAAGGAACACAGAGATGCCATCTGGGAGCGCTTCAGCGCAGCTACAAAGGCCATGCATGCACGCAGGCAGGAGTACTATAAGGATCTTGACAAGGTGTATGAACAGAACCTGGAGAAGAAGAATGAAATCATTGGGGAGATTGCTGCCATATCTGGTGCTATTGCGAATAATCATCGTGCCTTGCAGCAACAGATAAAGCAAATTGAGGAATTGCGCGAACGCTTTTTTAAGGCAGGCAAGGTACCCCAGAAAAACAACGAGGCTACCTGGGCAGCTTTTAAGGAGGCTGTGCGCAGTTTTAACAGGAACAAAAACGCTTATTACAAAAATTTAAAGAAGGGGCAGCAAGAGAATCTGGACAAGAAGAGGGAGCTTTTAAAACTGGCCGAATCTTTAAAGAATAGCGAAGATTGGGATACGGTTACCCCGCAGATGAAAAAGATACAGGCCGACTGGAAGCGAATTGGTCATGTCCCCAGAAAGTATTCTGATAAGATCTGGAACGAATTCAAAACAGCCTGTAATCATTATTTCGACAGGCTGCACGCGACTAAGAATAAGGCGCACAAGGCAGAGCATGAGAATTTCGAGAAGAAGAGCGCCTGTTTAGACAAGTTACGCGCTTTTGAATTGAGCGGCGATAAGGAAAAAGACATGGCTGGCCTTAAAGCCTTTATAGAGGAATGGAAGGGCATCGGTCATGTACCTTTTAATAAAAAGAGCATTAACCTGAAGTTCAACAAGATCCTGGATGCCATTTTTAGAAAGTTAGGTGTAAGTAGGCAGGAGTCCGAATTGTTGAAATATGGGAATAAGATCAGTCAATTAGCAAAGTCGGACAATGACCGCGCTATCAGCAGTGAACGGACGTTTATCCGGAGAAAGATAGACGAGAGCAAGAACGAGTTACGGCAATTGGAGAACAATCTGCAATTCTTTAGCAACGCCTCTGAGGACAGTCCGCTGGTAAAAGAAGTAGTAAATAATATCAATCGCCATAAAGAAGCTTTAGCCACCTGGAAGGCCAAGTTAAAGAAGCTGAATATTATGGAAAACACCCTCCACAGAGAGGCCGAAGCAGCGGAGGCCGAAGTACAAGCCGAAGAAGTGATAAACGAAAACGCCCAAAGCGAAACAGAAACACCCCATCACGAGGCTTCCAAGGAAGCCGACGTGACCCCGCCCACTGATGCAGGATCGTCTAACGCTGACCAAAACTCAGAGGAGGAATAACGATGTAACCCCCGGCGGCTTCCCGATGCCTGAACGGGAGGCCATTTTTTTAAGCCCTTTTATTTTGGAATAGGAACTCAAAGATTCCCGAAAATCCTTATGGATGGGGATATTTTGGTATGGATTTTTGTGGTAGTTTGGAACCCGTCATTGCGAGGACCGTCAAAGACAGGACGCGGTAATCTCATGAGCCGGTGCAACTGGCCATTGAAGTAACACAAAGAATTACTTATACCAATTTAACTAGGTCGTAAATTTGAAATAGTAGGGGAATAATAAATGACCAACCATTTATGATATCAAAAGAAGAAACTCAAAATCGACTAGAGGAGATTGAGGTCATTACGGATAAACGTAACGAAAAATTATACTCTTGGTTTAAAATTCTTGTGACAATTTCAGTCGGATTAATGGGAATATTAATCTCCTTTAAGTCTGATGATAGTACTTCTTCCATAAAATCTTTGTTCTTCATAATTACAATATCATCCCTCGGACTTGGAATACTTTGCGCTTTGATCGTATTATTCTCGGAAGTAAATATTCTAAATCGGACTAGGAAAGATCGTATAGGGTACATGATATCACGACTGGATGGCAAAGATGGACTAGAGCTCAAGGAGATAAAACCCGGATGGATATATCAATTTGCCTATAAACTCTCATTTCTGTTTTATTTTTTCGCACTACTAGCCCTGATTGGATATGGCATTGCGGACGAATTAAGGACGGGTTTGCAACCATACCTATAATTCAATCATCGCAATAACTATCCAACAATAATTACTAGCTTTAAACTTTAATTCAGATTGAAAAGTCGGCATAAATTAGAGTCCCTCAATCACGACGACAGAATTATCGGGACTGATGTAATAATTTTAGAAATATGAAATTCTCTCAAAGAATTGGGAAGGTAGAAATAAGAAATTCACTTCAAATTGAGTCAATTGATGAAAAACTATCAAACAGATTATGGAATATAATTTTGAATGACTTTTTAGATAATTTAAGTGAATATAGACAACACCATGAAAATTCTCAAAAGGGAAGGATCTTATTATTTACATGGAAAGAATTTTTCGGTAAAAGAGCTGATAAAATCCATTCTTTTGATAGTGGAGTAGTATATGAAAGAGGAGTAGTTGATTTTATTTCTGAGTGGTTTTTCACTTCTCAATGGTATGAAAAATATGATTTTATTGAGTTCTTATTAGAATTGGACCCTGATATTACTTTCGGTTTAGCGTATATCTTTGATAGCGCCTTAAAAAAAGAAATGGCAGGATATAGAATAATTAACAATAAAATTGTTCAAGTTACTTCCGAACAAGAGGTTGAGGAAATAGAAAAGGCGATAAATCAATCCAAATGGGCTCCTGTTCAGATTCATTTGACTGCTGCTTTAGACTACTTATCTAATAGGAACAGCAAAGATTATCGAAATTCAGTAAAAGAATCGATTAGCGCAGTGGAATCATTATGTTCTATAATTGTCGATGAGAAGGGTGCGACTTTGGGTAAAGCGCTCAATCTGATAGAAACTAGATACAAGATTCATAAAGCTTTGAAAAGTGCATTTTCTACTTTATACGGCTATTCAAGTGATTCAGGCGGGATTCGACATTCCTTACTGGAGGATGACATAACAGTATCTTTGGAAGATGCAAAATTCATGCTAATTTCATGTTCTGCATTTATAAATTACCTGAAAACTAGAATTGAATAAAAAGCCAAATATGACAGTTAAAAGAGGCCGTTGTATTTAATTAAATTAGCCAAGAATGAAAGATACTATTAATTTTATTATTGGACCTCAAGGACTAATTTTACTTGGAGGTATTCTAGCTCTCGTTGGGGCTTTCTGGTCAGCTAGAAGGGACTTGGATAGTGAAAAAGAACTAAATGCAAAGAACCAAATTATAATAGAGAAATCTGATGAAATAACTGAATTGAACAACCAGATTAAAAATGTTTTAACCGGGGGAAATTCGTTTCCCTATGTAATCTTCGGTAGTCCAGACGATATCCATGGTCTTCCTACAATTCATTTGAAGGGGGAAAATGCAATAGCAAATGTAACGGGTAAACTTATAGATATTAGAGCCTTACGACTTGATCAACGAAAGGGAAATATTCCTAGTGATGTTGGAATCAACTTCTCAAAAGATATCATATCTCCAGCTTACGCGACATTTGTTATCAATGAAAACTCATTTTATGACATTTCAAAGGGAGCACGATTCTTGGTTCACTTCTATACCCCCTACTATAAATTTACTCAGGTCATAGCTGTCGAACCAAGAACTACTGACATGTATCCCCTGCAGGCATACAGAATCTACAAGGGAGGAACTGGAGTAAGTGACGGAAATTTAATTTATACTAATTATCCCGATAATTTTCCTATACCTTTAGAAGAGATTGACTTTTTGGAAGACTTAACATCTGAAGAATTACAAAAAATTAAGAAGAAAAACAAAACCTGATAGCACAGATTTCCGCTGAGGAACGGACTGGTGTAACCGCTCTGCGAAGTTTCAAACTTCACAGCCAATGTTCATTCACGAAAATTCTTTCATTTAATCGGTTCAATTTTCGCATCTGAAATTACAGCCTTATTTTAGAGCCACAATGCCCTATTTTGCCATTAAAACCAAAGTATGGAAAAGACCGTATTTAAGAATCAGACCTTTCAAGTCTTAGTTATTGTCGGACTTTTAGGCTTGTTAAGCTGGAACGGTCTTGTTTTACTAACAACCCAGAGTTTAATTGCATTAGTCCCACTTTTTGCACAAACAGTGCTATTGGTTCTTATCCTAGCCAAAAACCGGTATGCAAAACTAGGTCTCCAGGTGTGGGCTGTTTTGGTAATCGTCGGGGCTTCTTTTT
>JBFOMC010000283.1:0-4291 GCA_040830565.1 Flavobacteriaceae bacterium | reverse complement strand
TTTGCGCTTCCGGCTGTTCGAGGATATGCTCAAGGATAGTGCGATAATTATCATACAACCTCAAGATGGTATCTTCATCAAACAGTTCCTTGGAGTATTCAAAGGAAGAAGAAAGATGGTCATTTTCATTAGAGATAAACATAGTGAGGTCAAACTTGGAAACTCCACTATTCAGAAGCTCATAAGTAAAGGATACGTCAGGACCAAGGGAGGGTGTTTCAGGGATGTCATGATACATGAACATGCCCCTAAAAAAAGGCGTTTCACCAGCTGCTCTTTCCGGCTTTAACTCCTTCACCAGCAAATCGAACGGCACGTCACTATTGGAAAAGGCTTCGAGTACAGTTTGTTTGACTTTCCCCACTAAGTCCTTGAATGAGATTTCAGTAGAAAATAAGGTTCTCAAGACAATAGTTTCATCAAAGAAACCGATAAGATCTTCTATGGTCTTTCCTTTCCGAATCGCTATAGGCGCACCAATTAAGATATCTTTTTGCCCTGAATACTTATATAACATGAGGAGGTACACCGCCATAAGTAAGACATAGGGCGTAGTGCCTAACTCCTTACAAAGGGCCAATACTTTTTTAGACTGAATTTCTGTAAAATCTTTCCTTAAGGGAGCACCTTCAAAGGTCCTGATCCCCGTAAAATTCCTATCTGTAGGTAAATTAAGCAGGGGAATCTCTCCGGAAAGCTTCTGTTTCCAATAGGCCAACTGTGTTGTGTCCAATTCCTGACTTTTCTGCCAATAGGCGTAATCCGAAAATTGGATATCGGGCACTTCACCAACTTCAACTTGCCCGGCAACAAGTTTTCGGTAATTACTTGCCATCTGCTCCCTAAAAAGCCCCATAGACCATTTGTCAGTAATAATATGGTGTATTGTTATGAGTAAATCCCATGCCTCATCGGATAATTTGATCAAAACAGCCCTCATTAAAGGTGCTTTATCCAACTCAAAATGCTTGCTAGCGTCGGCTAATAAGATCTCTTCTTTACGAAGATCGCGGTCTGAAGGGGGAAGATCACTAAGATCATATTCTTCAAAATGAATTTGGGTGTCCGGAGCTATTTTCTGGACCAGAGCGCCATTTTCAAGTACGAAGTAAGCCCTTAAAACCGTATTGTTTTTAAAGATGATTTGTACACTCGATTTAAGCAGCTCCGGTTGTAAACTCCCTCTAAATGAATAATGGTCAGAATAATTGTAAACAGGATTTTTAGGGTACAATTGCTGTAAAAACCAAAGTCTTTGCTGGCCATGGGAAGCCGGTATAATGGCATCCAGGGGAGCTTTAGGAATACTAAAGTTAAAAGACTTATTCTTCTTGCTCTCCTTCCATTTATTTAATAGAGATTTCTTGCTGTTGTCGTCTTGCATTGCGAAATGTATCCTATTAAATCTACCTGAGTCCCAATTTGACCGCAATTTTATATCCCTCTCTTCTGATATAATCATCAAATAAGAGGTCAATATCAAACGCACGTTCAACTAACCAATACAGTGAAATAAAAATAAGCAATATTGAAGTGACTACGAGGAACTTAGGATACAATTTTAGCTTCCTCATGAAATAAAGAAACGGGAAAATCAGTGCAATAATCACTACCTGACCAATTTCAACACCTACATTGAAACCAAGTAATGAAAGAGTTAGAAACTCATTGCTAAATCCAAGGTCTCCTAATACGGTTGCGAATCCAAACCCGTGAAATAGACCAAAGACAAAGGCTATAACCCAATCTCTTCCCTTAAAAATGGGTCTTATGTTATGGTAAGCGGCAAGGCCAATAGAAAGGGCGATAATAGACTCTACCAATCTGGAAGGCAGATTTATAATATCTAAAGAAGCCAGACTTAAGGTTATGGTGTGGGCAATAGTAAAAAATGTGATGACCTTAATGATGTATAAAAATGCAGGTTTGAACTTTTCTACCGGCCGCCATGCTCTTAGACCTAATTTGGTGCCTAGATTTTTAGGAACTTCTGTGGCCTCAGCTTCCCTGATCCTTCGTACTACAGAGGGCAGTATTAATGCTAAAAGGAAAAGAATATGGTCTAATCCAATCCAAATGTGCCAAATTCCTTGTCTGACCATCTCTAAAAATCCCTTCCAAAGGGAAGTATCTGTCAGATCCAAAGTTTTGGTCGTATAGTTTGGAGTAAATTCCAAAGCCATAATCTGTTCATTGTTAATAAGACCCGCTTTCCAATTATATTCTATCCCCAGGCCATTCGTATGGGCTGGGTCCTCCTTAAAAAAGAGGGAGTTAGTAATTTCCATATTATCCGGGACCGTTGTTACATTATCTAGTCGGAAATGAAAATTCACGTAACCGGCAAAACTGGCCCTAATGGTACTGATCTGACCTGTGAAAACAATCTTATGGTCTCCATTTACTGAGGAAAATGACAAATGTTCCAGGATATAGGCCTGTATCCTATCCTGATATGGTTTAGCGTCCTCTGCCTTTGGATATTGCTTTAAATTCAACCCAAAAAACTTATTTAAGTCCGGGGCGCTGATTTCTACCCGACCTTCAATTCCATCTGTCTCATAGATTCTTAGATAAATTAATGTACGATCTGGCCTATGAGCAAAAAGGCTGATAGGGATCATCAAAAACAAAATGAAAATTACACGTAGAAATATTCCTTTCATAATAACTGTGGTTTTAAGTATTTGGTGGAGGACACTTGCAATCCATTCAAACGGATATTTTGTTTAAGCTTTTTGAGGCGGCGTAATATTCAAACGCTGCTCTAAATCCTTTATTATTAGGGGGTTCCCACTTATTTGGGTCTTTAAAGATTGTTTAAACAAAAGTACAATACAGTATAAATATGGAATTATTTTTGTAATTATAATATGTAATTCGCATTTTTTTCGACCATCTGAGCTATTCTTGGTTTAACAACAACTTTGGCGTTTGAATAGGTAGAAATCTTGAATTACCTTTACCTTTTCAAATTTCAAGGTCTGTTCCTATATAAGGAATAAGTATTTGAAATACGTTCAACAGCGTGATGCCCCCACCAACTATTATGATAAATAACCTGGCACATTTGATTGAGCAAACGGCAATTAAATTCCCTGACAAGGAAGCATTCCGTTGTTTGGAAAAGTCTTATTCCTACGCTGATTTGAACCAGAAATCTGCTCAATTGGCTTCTCTTCTTATTCAAAATGGTTTGCGTAAAGGCGACCGCGTGGCGATTTATATGAATCGCTGTATAGAAACCTCAATTGCCGTATATGGAATACTCAAAGCAGGAGGGGCGTTTGTTGCCATAAATCCTTTCCTTCCGGTTAGCAGAACCTTAGAAATCATGGTCGATTGTGGAATTGAGCAGCTCATAACCACCACGTCACAGACAAACAAAATAAAGAAAATCGCAGCTCAGGCGCCATTTCTCAAGAAAATATTTGGTATTTCTGAGGATATCCTTGAAAACGCCGTTTCCTGGGAAACCGTTTTTTCCACATCCTTGGACAACTTTGATCCACAGGAGATTTTGGAGCTCGATTTAGCCTCTATTCTTTACACATCAGGCTCTACGGGAACCCCAAAAGGGATAATGCATACGCATAAGAGTCTCTTGAATCTGGCAAGACTAGAAGCAGATTTGCACAGTTCCACTCCGGAAGATAGAATTGGGAACTTTGCTCCTTTGCATTTTGATCAGTCATTATTCGGATATTTTTCGGGTCCCTTGGTTGGGGCAACTACGGTCATATTCCCTGATGCCTACGTTAAACTTCCAGCCAGTTTGGCTGCCCTGGTAGCCAAGGAACGAATTAGCCTTTGGTTTTCCGTGCCACATATACTCATTCAGATTTTACTACATGGGAATATTGATGAACACGATTTCAGTGCCTTGAGATGGATAAGGTTTGGAGGTGAGGTGTTTCCCGTAAAGCAGCTTAGAGAATTGATGATAAAATGGCCTCATGCGAAATTTATAAATTCTTATGGTCCATCAGAGCTGGCAAGATGCACCTATTATATATTAGAAGAACCCCCTAAAACCGATGATCCAATACCCCTTGGAACGGTATGGGGAAATACGGAATACAGGATACTTGATGAAAATAATGCTGATGTAAAAAAAGGAGAACCTGGAGAATTGGTAGTTAGAACCGCTACGCTGATGGCCGGGTACTGGAACAATCCGGAACTTACTGAAAAGGCATTTTTCAGGCTTAAGGTGGCTGAGGGCTACGACTATATATATTATAGAACAGGAGACCTGGTCAGAGAGAATAACAAAGGACAATTGATGTTT
>JBFOMC010000282.1:0-21997 GCA_040830565.1 Flavobacteriaceae bacterium | reverse complement strand
TATTTGTTGGTAGACTGCCATTACCTGGGGATAGATAACGTAATGGCCCTACGGGGGGATGCCATGCGTGAAGAACAATACTTTGAACCGACTAAGGGAGGGCACCACTATGCCATAGACTTGGTAAAGCAGATTCAGAATTTAAATTGCGGCACCTATTTGCACGAGGTCATTGAGACTGATGACTGTGCAGACTTTTGTATAGGAGTTGCAGGATATCCTGAAAAGCACCTGGAGGCCCCATCCTTGAAGTCGGATTTAAAGCGTTTAAAAGAGAAAGTAGATGCCGGTTCAGATTACATAGTCACTCAAATGTTTTTCGACAATAAAAAATACTTCGAGTTTGTGGAGCAGGCCAGGGAAATCGGAATAACCGTCCCCATTATTCCGGGAATTAAACCCATAGCAATTAAGAAACACCTACAACTACTGCCGCAGGTTTTTAGAATAGACCTTCCTCAAGATCTCATAGATGCGGTAGACGATTGTAAAAACAACAAAGAAGTAAGGCAAATAGGTATTGAATGGGCCATAGAGCAGTCTAAGGAACTGAGAAAAGCCGGAGTTCCAGTACTGCATTATTATTCTATGGGAAAATCTGACAATATAAAAGCCATCGCCAGAGCAGTGTTTTAGAATGAGGAATTAATAATTAATAATTAAGAATTAATAATTAAGAGTTGAGAGTTAAGGTTTGTGGATGAACAAGCTGAAATCTGAGGGCTTGAGGAATCGATTCTTAGGAAGTTCATATTTTTTAACAAGGAACCTGAACCAAAGCCTAAGCCTATTAACCATAAACGAATAGAAAAAGATGACAAGCTCAGGGGTTTTCTACCCCTCCCCAGAAACAAGATAAAAGAATACGCTGTAGTTTCCTTGCAGGCTGTTAATAAAATAAATCAGTGACAAAGAAGAATAGCATAAAGAAAAGATTACCTCACTAAGACATAAGACTCAAGACCCCGTACTGCCTACTTTTTTCCTACTTTTACACCCAATGAATGCCAGAATTTTAATTTTATGCCTCCTATCGAACATCTGGTGCTTTGGCCAGGAGAGAGAGGACCCCGATAGGTATACATTGGATCTCAGTCCATTCTACGGATCAATTATTTTACATAATCCGGATATTTCACATTTAATCACAGAGCATCCGGCAGGGTTGATCCTAGGGTTAAGCAAGAAAACTTATGGAGACCAGGAATGGGAGGCCGCTTACAATTATCCCGATACCGGATTCTCACTTATATATCAGGATTTTAACAACAGTACTCTTGGGCATAACCTGGGAGTTTATGCTCATTACAATTTCTATTTTTTTAAGCGAAAAATGCAATTTAGAATAGGGCAGGGCATTGCTTACAATACAAATCCTTATCACAAAAGCGAGAATTTCAGAAACAACGCATTTGGCTCTCACTTTTTAAGCAGCACTTTTCTTATGGTGAATTATCATAAGGAGTACGTTCTCAGGCGGCTGGGGGTAAAAGCAGGGATCTCCATAGTACATTACTCCAATGCTAATTTTAAAGCCCCTAACACTTCTACAAACACTTTTGCGTTTAACGCTGGTTTGATCTACAACCTGGATGACAAAGAGGATATTTCATTTCAGGCTTATGAGCGCAAATCTGTGGTGTCTGAACCACTTAAATACAATTTGGCTTTCAGAACAGGGATTAATGAAAGCGATGTTATTAATTCCGGACAATTCCCTTTTTACATTTTTTCGGCATATGCAGATAAACGTTTAGGACGTAAGAGTGCAATACAGCTGGGAGTGGATGTTTATTTTTCAAATTTTTTAAAGAAATTGATTAGGTTCCAGGCCGTATCCTTCCCGGAATTAAACGTAGATGCGGATGACGACTTTAAGCGGGTAGGCCTCTTTGTCGGGCATGAACTTTTTATCAATAAGATGAGCGCTATAGCCCAGTTGGGCTATTATGTGTACTATCCTTTCGATTTTGAAGGTCAGCTGTACAATAGAATTGGACTTAAACGCTATTTCGGAAATACTTGGTTCGGAGCGGTAACCTTAAAATCGCACGGAGCAAAGGCCGAGGCAGTAGAGTTTGGGGTCGGGGTGAGGTTGTGATGAACAGGGAGCAATTAACAATTAGCAATTAACAATTAACAATTAACAATGTTGATGAGCATAAATCAGGTATTCAAGCAAATGAGGTCAAGCTGGCTTGTTCTAACAAGCCTCTTGATGGTTGCTTGCAATGGGGATAATGTTCCGGATTGCTTTCAAAATGCCGGAGACCTGGTACGGGAAGAGGTCGTCCTACCTTCATTCTCAAGGATCACCGTATTCGAAAACATAGAGCTTATACTAAAAACAGGGGCACAGCAGCGTGTAGAAGTTGAGACCGGAGAGTTCTTAAGAAATGAGGTAAGGCTCGAAGTTACCGGGGATAGGCTGGTCCTGGAAGATAAGAATAATTGTAATTTGTTCAGGCCCTATGGGACCACAAAGATCTATATTACCTCCCCTAACATCGAAGAAATAAGAAGTAGCACAGGATTTCCGATCAGAAGCGACGGCCCTTTGAACTTCCCATCAATTACGCTCTACTCCGAGGGTTTTCTGGATCCCGAGGCGGAGACTACCGATGGCTCTTTTGAGCTGGAGCTTGCTACGGAGCAACTTACCGCTGTTGTGAACGGTATTGCTTATCTGAAGTTAAGTGGTGTTACCACAAATCTTGATATTACTATTGCGGCTGGGGATTCAAGAATAGAAGCCGAAAATCTTAGCGCCCAGAACGTTATGTTGAATCATAGAGGAAGCAACGATATCCTTACAAACCCCCAGCAACGGATTGAAGGAACCATTAGAGGTACTGGAGACGTATTGAGTTTTAACAGGCCGGAAACGGTGCTGGTGGAGGAATTATTTACTGGGCGATTAATTTTTAAATAACAACAGTATGTGAGCTAACTTAGCCTGACCACAATGCATTCTATTTCCTGGCGATCATAAAATGAAACCGATTCTTAAATACCTGAAAAACTTCTTTATTAAAAAAGAGATTCTTGGAGACTATACGGGTCTTACAGGTCTGGTCAAGGCTGATGCTCTTCTGGCCAAGCTTGTAAATGAAAACAAAGTTCCGGGCTTGGCTATTACCGTCCTGGATGATGGTAAGACGGTTTTTCAGCAAGGATATGGATTTGCAGATATAGCCAATAATATTCCTATGGACCCGCAGCATACTATTTTAAGAGTAGGTAGTGTTTCCAAGCCCATAGCAGCAACAGCTCTGGCTATAATGGTTGAGGAAGGTGTAATAGACCTTGATGCATCATTCTATCAGTATGTCCCCTATTATCCCAAAAAGGAATACGATTTTACCATAAAGCAACTGGCTAGTCATACCTCCGGGATTAGGGGCTATGAAGGCAAAGAATATGCTTTAAATAAACCCTATAGCATAAAAGAAAGCCTGGACATCTTTAAGGACGATCCCCTCTTGTATAAGCCAGGGGAAAATTATATCTACAATACCTTTGATTGGGTGATGATCTCTCTGGCCATGCAGGAAGCCAGTGGAGTTCCTTTTGATCAGTATGTCAGAGACAAAGTATTATTGCCCTTAGGGCTGAACGATACTCAAGCGGAGATTCCCGGCCAGCTTCCTGAGAATACGGCAGTATTTTACTCCAAAATGGCAATGAAATTCAGAAAGGCTACCCCAGTAGATAATCGCTGGAAATTAGCGGGAGGCGGCTACCTTTCAACAGCTGTGGATATTGCCAAATTTGGCCAGGCCTATTTAGAGAAACGCATTACAGATAAGGAGGTGCTTAAGCAATTCCTAACTTCGAGCAAATACAAGGATGAACTCACCTGGTATGGTCTGGGATGGGAGGTGAGTAATGACCCTCAGGGAAGATCGTACTACGGCCATGTTGGCAACGGAGTAGGCGTTTATTCCAATTTTTATGTGTACCCTGCCGAAAAGATGGTGTTCTCTATCATCATAAATTGCACAAATCCCAAGGTACAAGCAGAACTTAATGAGATTATTGATACAATTGTCAATAGTAGTACCTCCTGATGATCCATGATAGGCTCATTCAACATAGTTGCATCTCGATTTTGTAAGTAGTAAAAAACCTCATATAAATCGTATATTCAGCTCAAATAGACCATGAATGTCCACAAAAAATGATCGCAATGCCAACTCGCCTAAAAATACTTTGCTTTATGCTCTTTTGTACCTCAACCTGTCTTATGGCACAAAAGGAAGCACTACTCGAAAAACATGTCCAAGCCTCTTTCCCTATGCTCAAGGAATTACTGAGCATTCCGAATGATGCATTTTATCCTAGTGACATTGAACAAAATGTAAAGTGGTGCGAAACGGCCTTCACGGCCCGCGGTTTTGAAACCAAGAGGATAGCTACTTCTACCGTGCCTTTGTTGCTGGCCGAAAGAAAACATCGGGCTGCTAAGAAAACAGTCTTGATCTATCTTCAAATTGACGGACAACCTGTAGACAGCACCAGATGGTTTCAGGAGAGTCCGTATATCCCAAGCCTGAAAAAACTCGATTCTGACGGTAAGTGGCAAACCATCCCTTGGGAGAAAATCTCGGAATACGAAGATGATTGGAGGGTTTTTGCGCGTTCGGCCAGTGATGCAAAAGGGCCGGTTGCTATGTTTTTAACTGCCATGGATGTAATTGCCGAACAAAACAAAACTCCAAATTACAACCTAAAGGTGATTATGGATTTTGAGGAAGAATTAGGATCTCCCCAGCTTCCGGGAGCGGTAATTGAAAACGCAGAGCTTTTGAGCGCAGATATGCTCGTAATCTTTGATGGCCCAAGGCATATTACCAATAAACCTACCCTGACCTTTGGTGCCAGGGGTATTGCTACCATCACACTTACCACTTACGGTCCTGTGGTTCCTCAGCACAGCGGGCATTTTGGCAATTATGCGCCCAATCCGGCCTTGCGGCTTTCAAAACTTCTGGCTTCCATGAAAGATGAGGAAGGTAGAGTTACAATTTCCGGATTCTATGATGGGATTAGCATCGATGATGTAACAGAGAAAATACTTAAAGCAGTACCGGATAATGAAACACAAATAAAGCAAAGGTTGCAAATTGCAGAAGCAGATAAGGTAGGAACATACTACCAGGAAGCCATACAGTATCCATCGCTAAATATCAGAGGGATGCAGTCTGGTTGGATAGATGAAAAAGTACGCACCATAATACCAGCCTGGGCCAGAGCCGAGATTGATGTAAGACTAGTCCTGGAATCTGACCCTCACAGATTGCTCGGACTTATTAAGGAACATATCAGCTCTAAAGGCTATCATGTACTGGAGCAATCACCTACGAAGGAAGAACGCCTTACCCATCCTAAGATTGCAACTTTCACTTCTGAAATTTCCTATCAGTCCTTCAGAACTGATTTCAACTCCGATGTAGGGCTTTGGTTAAGAAAAGCGCTAACTAATGCCTTTGGCGAGGCTCCAATTCTGATTAGGATGAGTGGCGGCTCTATTCCAATTTCTCCCTTTGTGACTACCCTAGATATCCCGGCAGTTACGGTACCCACGGTTAATAGGGATAACAATCAACACAGTCCTAATGAGAATTTACGGCTCGGTAACTACAAAGAGGGCATCAAAACCATGGTGGCTATTTTGAAGGAGAAATTATAGTTAATAGATCTATTTTATGGAGTTTTAGGAGGTCAACTCCGTAAACAGACTTTCGAGATTTTTATTCTTAGCACTGAGCTGTAGTGTTTTTAATTCATGGTCATGAGCAAAATCAAAAACCACTGGTCGCATATCTTTTGAGGTGCTAAAAGTGATCTCATAAACAAATCCGCCCACGTTCTTTATGCTATCAACATTGGGCAGTTTTTGAAGCAGGGCTTCTTCCACTCTGTAATCGAACTCCACGACGATAATCTGTTCATCTTCATCTCTGAGCTCACTTAGCTTTTTGTCTGCCACCAATTCTCCTTTATTTATAATGATCACCCGTTCGCAAACGGCCTCCACCTCTTTCATTATGTGGGTTGATAGCAAGATGGTCTTTTCCTTTCCTATTTCCCTGATGAGTTTTCTAATTTCTAAAAGTTGGTTGGGATCTAATCCGGTAGTTGGCTCATCCAGAATAAGCACTTCTGGATCGTGGAGTAAGGCGGCAGCTAAACCGACTCTTTGACGATAGCCTTTAGATAGCTGTCCAATTTTCTTATGCGCTTCGGGCTTAAGTCCCGTCTGCTCAATTACTTTCAACACCGCTTCCTTTGAGACCTTGTAGATATCTGCATTGAATCCCAGGTATTCCTTTACGTACATTTCAAGGTATAAAGGATTGTGTTCAGGCAGATAGCCTATACTTTTTTTCACCTCATGAGCATCTTTGTCTACCTCAAATGAATTGACATAGGCTTCCCCCTCATCTGCGGAACTGTAGCTCGTCAGTATCTTCATCATTGTAGACTTTCCGGCGCCGTTGGGCCCTAGAAAACCTACGATCTCCCCTTTTTTAACCTCAAAGCTAATATTGTTCAAAGCCTTTTGGGAACCAAATGACTTGCTAATGTTTTTGACCGAAATGGACATGAAATAAAATTTCAGTAAAAATAATCAATGCGATTGTAATAACAGAAGTAGCCAGTGCCATTGCAATCTACTATGCTTAAAAATTGGGCGAGCACCCTTAAGTTCAGGGCTGTTAGAATTCATTATTCTCAATAAAATGTAATAATTCAGCGAATTTTCTAAAGAACTACAATTTATGTCAAGGATTCGAAAAAAGATGCAGATAAAATTTGAATATTAAATTAAATATTTACCTTAGCCGAAGATTTACAAGAAAATGACGCGTAATTATTTCTGGAACGGTTTCTATTTTTACTTCTTTTTTAAGAGAAGTACGGGACTGTTGTAGTATATAATCAAACCATACATATAAAGTCCCGTGAATAACGGGACTTTTTTATTGAAACAAAATTAGTTTTGAGAAAGCGCATTGCTATTCAGGGAATAAAAGGGTCTAATCACCATCAGGTGGCACAGGAGTATTTTGGTGAGGCAATAGATTTGGTAGAGTGCCTGTCGTTTCATGGCCTGGTAGACCAATTGTTAGAGCGCAAGGCAGATCAGGGGGTTATGGCGATAGAAAATTCAATTGCCGGTTCTATCATTCCAAATTATGCTCTGGTATATCAGAATAACCTGCATATTATCGGGGAGCACTATCTCAACATTCATCATAATCTTATGGCTTTGGAGGGTCAGAGGTTAGGAGATATCAAAGAGGTTCGTTCACATCCAATGGCGCTTCTACAATGCCGAGAATACCTTAAAACTCAACCCCATATAAAGATGGTAGAGGATGTGGATACGGCAGAGACAGCTTGTCAAATTCAAGAAAAAGGATTGAAGGGTATTGCGGCTATAGCGCCTACAGCTGCCGCCGGTTTGTACAATCTTGAAATATTGGCTCCGGAAATCCAGACCATCAAAAATAATGCGACCCGCTTTATTATAGTCAAGACGAAAAACAAAGAGTTCCCAAAACAGGAAATAAATAAAGCCTCTGTCCGCTTCATTACAGATCATAAGCGAGGGAGTTTGGCTACTGTATTGAATGTGATGAGCGATTGTAATCTGAATCTTACCAAAATTCAGTCTTTGCCCATAATTGAGACGCCTTGGAAATATGCATTTTTTGTCGATGTAACCTTTGAAGCTTATGAGCATTTTGCAAAATCTAAGTCGCTCTTAGACATTATGGCCGAGGAATTCAAAGTATTAGGAGAATATAAAAATGCGCGCCTATGATCCGGACAGCAAAGAGATTGGAGAGCGTTGAAGAATACTACTTCTCTAAAAAACTTAGGGAGGTCAGAGGACTTATTGGTCAAGGGAAACCCATTATTAATATGGGTATTGGCAGTCCTGATCTTGCCCCGCCCGAAGCCGTTGTCAACTGCCTTATTGAATCGATGAGAGATCAGGGAGCACATCAGTACCAGAGCTATCAAGGCCTACCTAAACTTCGTGAATCCATAGCCGATTTCTATAAAGAGAAATATGGAGTAAATGCTGACCCTGAGTCGGAAGTTTTACCACTTATGGGTTCTAAGGAGGGTATTATGCACATCAGTATGGCCCTTCTAAATGAAGGTGAAGAAGTGTTAATTCCCAATCCGGGTTATCCAACCTATACGTCTGTTACAAAGTTAGTGGGAGGACGGCCTAGATATTATGATCTCACGGAAAACCAAGCTTGGTTCCCTGATCTGGAAGCTTTGCAAAGAGAAGATCTGGATCGTGTTAAACTCATGTGGATTAACTATCCTCATATGCCTACAGGCGCTGTAGCCAATCCGGAGCAGCTTGTTCGGCTAATAACATTTGCAAAAAACCACAATATCTTATTGATCAACGACAATCCCTATAGCTTTGTTTTAAATGATCATCCGGTCAGTCTTATGCAAATTGAAGGAGCAAAAGAGATAGCTCTGGAACTTAATTCCTTAAGTAAAACTTTTAATATGGCCGGATGGCGAATTGGAATGGTACTTGGAAGTGCGAACAATATTGAGGCTGTCCTAAAGGTGAAAAGCAATATGGATTCTGGTATGTTCTATGGCATTCAACAAGGGGCAATTGAGGCTTTGAAAAGCGGGGCAGATTGGTTCAAATCAATGAATGCCATCTACGCTGAAAGGAGAAAGCTGATCTTTGAGTTGGCAGACCTCTTAAATTGTGTTTATGATAAGAAGGGAGTAGGAATGTTTGTTTGGGCAAGGTTACCAGTAGCTAATAGGGGCTCCGAAGATTTTATAGATGAACTTCTTTACAAAAAAAATATTTTCATTGCTCCGGGAACCATTTTTGGAAGTAATGGGGAAGGGTATATCCGATTTTCTCTTTGTGTAAAAGAGGAGAAAATAAGAGAAGCAATTGAGCGAATTAAAATGGAAAAATGAGAACGGAAAAATTTCAGTTTAGGATGTACACATCCAAATTCTTTTCTCTTAGCTAATTGATATGAATGTAGTCATTATTGGTATCGGATTAATTGGAGGCTCTATGTCCAGAGATATTAAACGTCTTTATCCGGACGCACATATCTACGGAATAGATAAGGATCCTGATCATCTTAAGGAGGCTCTTGATCTGGGTCTGATCGATGAAAGCGCTGGAGAGGAAGCTCTGGGCGAGGCTAATATTGTTATCGTCGGAATACCTGTAGATGCCATGGTAGCTCAAATTCCTGAAATTCTTAATGGCGTCAATGATGAAGCTGTTGTGATCGACGTTGGCTCCACAAAATCGCTGATCTGTAAGACATTGGAGGACCATCCGAAGCGTAGGAATTTTCTAGCCTGCCATCCCATTGCAGGTACAGAATTTTCAGGCCCCTCGGCGGCAATAGACAAACTCTTTGACGGGAAGACCAACATCATATGCGAGGTGGAAAAAACTGCATTCAAATTACAGGAAAGAGCATTAGAACTATTCAGGCAAATGGGCATGCGTATTAGGTACATGAATCCGGAGGCTCATGATAAGCACATTGCCTATGTGTCACATTTATCGCATATAAGTTCCTTTATGCTGGGAAAGACAGTGATAGAAAAGGAAAAAAATGAGCGAGATATTTTTGACATGGCCGGCAGTGGTTTTGAAAGCACCGTACGCCTTGCGAAAAGTTCTCCGGACATGTGGACGCCAATTTTTGAACAAAACAAGGACAATGTTGTAGAAACCCTGGAGGAATATATTCAGAACCTTGAGGCTTTTAAACAGAAATTAGAAGAAAACGATTTTTCAGGCATATACGCTGAAATGGACAATACCAATAAAATAAAGGAAATACTAAAAGGAATACCACTTAATAAACAATCGATATAGAAACATGGAGAATTCAAAAGAACTCAGGAGCTGGTTAGACGATATGAATTTACCACATCCGCTGGTCATAGCAGGTCCTTGTAGCGCTGAAACAGAAGAACAAGTTTTAGAGATTGCGCATGAATTAGAGGATACTGATGTTAATTATTACCGGGCAGGAATCTGGAAACCCCGAACCAGACCAGGGAATTTTGAAGGTGTCGGAGCAATAGGTTTAAAGTGGTTACAAAAAGTAAAGGAAGAAACCGGTCTTAAAACAGCGACAGAGGTAGCAAACAGGACGCATGTAGACCTTGCTTTAGAGCACGATATCGATCTTTTGTGGATAGGCGCGCGTTCTACAGTGAGCCCTTTTATTGTTCAGGAAATAGCAGATTCCCTTGAAGGAACAGATAAGATTGTCCTTGTAAAGAACCCGGTAAACCCGGATCTTTCTCTATGGTTAGGGGCAGTAGAAAGGCTTCATACGGCCAATATTAAAAAGCTTGGAGTAATTCACAGGGGATTTTCAACCTATGAAAAAACTAAGTACAGAAATATTCCTGAGTGGCAAATGGCGATAGAGTTGCAAACGAAATTTCCTGATCTCCCGCTCATCAATGACCCTTCCCATATTACCGGAAAGAGAGATATGATTTTTGATGTTTCCCAAACCGCCTTAGATCTGAATTTTGATGGTTTGATGATAGAAACGCATTGTGATCCGGATAATGCATGGAGTGATGCTGCACAGCAAGTAACACCAAAAAGACTGATTCAAATTATGGAAGACCTAAGAATTAGAAAAGAGACCGATGAAGAGGCTGAATACAATGCCAAGTTAAGCAATTTGAGAGCGCAGATAGATATCATAGACAATCAACTAATAGATACCCTGGGCAAAAGGATGAAGATATCTGATGGAATTGGAGAATTAAAGAAGCAAAGGAACGTTGCCGTATTGCAAACGAACCGATGGAATGCCATATTAGGAAAGATGATCCTGGAAGGTGAATCCAGAGGTTTAAGTGAGGAATTTGTACTAAGAATGTTTAAGGCTATTCATCAGGAATCTATCAATCACCAGGAGAAAATCATCAATGCAGGATAATTTTTTCAATCAAAACTGTAACATCAGCTTATCATGTTACATCTTTTAAGGGAATATTAAAACATATGACCATGAAAAATGTATTTACTCTTTTACTTGCATTGATTTCCATAAATGCATTTGCACAACGTACAATAGACAAAGAAGTTGGTGAATTTGATAAAATCAAGGTCTTTGACCTCATAGAAGTTAACCTCATAAAGTCCGATGAGAATAGGATACTTATCAAGGGAGATAATGTAGACGACATAAAATTTGTAAACAAGGACGGGACTTTGAAACTCAGAATGGAATTAGAGAAGAAATTTCAGGGAGAAGACACCCTTATTGAGGTATTTTACACGGATTTGGACGTCATTGATGCCAATGAAGGTGCCAAAATTGTCTGCAATGAACTTGTCGAAAAAAACAGCATAGAACTGAAAGCCCAGGAAGGAGCAAAAATCAGGATTGGTATGAATGTGGAAAATGTAGATATCCGTGCGGTGACAGGTGGTATTGTGGAGGCTTCAGGGACCGCTACAAATCAGTTTATCGTTCTAAATACCGGTGGAATTTTTGAGGGACGAGAACTCAAGACAGAAGTTGCAAGTGTTAAGATATCTGCTGGCGGAGAAGCAGAACTGCATGCCTCAGATAAAGTAGATATCAATGTAAAAGCCGGTGGAGATGTTTATGTTTATGGAAACCCTAGAGAGGTAAACAAAAACACCCTGGCGGGGGGAAGGATCTACATTAAGGATAACTAGGCCTTAAAATAAGCTAAGGTTGAAAAAGAAAGAGAATCCGTCATTACGAAGCCGCCTGCTCTTGGCAGGCGAGCTGAAGTAATCTTTTGAAGTTGGTAACCCAGGTCAAAAGATTGCTTCGTCTCTTTGTTCCTCGCAATGATGTCGGATATTCTTTTTCAACCTTAGCTTATTTCAATTACTTTTTAAAAATATAACGGGTGATAAAAATACCATTGCCATCGCCCTTGCCTGCACTTTCCACTGCGCTCGTAACAAAGGCCAACTCCCAACCATTCGCCACCATGTCGTTGATCATAGAAGTGATCAGGGCGTCATTTGCGGCGATATTTTGGAACCGTATTCCCCCAAGATTAAAGAAGTTCAACAATTTCGTTTCGTCAAAATTCTTAACCCTAATTTCTTTACGATTCGACTTGTTCCTGGTATTGTCTTCCTCTGTTTGAGTACTGGTGTATTCTTTATAATCCTTTTCCTCAAGAGCATTGACAATTCTAGATCTTCCTAGCCCGTTGGGCACAATAGATTCCACACTGGTGATTACTTTAAAAGTTTGTGCGTTAAGGTCTACCGAGGCGGCAAGCACCACAAAGGCAATAATGAGTATTTTTTTCATAATCATTGGTTTAATTGATAATAAATTAGAAGTTTCACCAGCAAATATAGCTGTTAGGTTTCTTGGATTGTTGTTTCTTTGCAAGGAGATACCAACAGAAAATGAAAGGAACTGTTTATAAGTCAACCGGAAGCTGGTACGCTGTTAAAACAGACGGCGGAGATACTTATAACTGCCGTATAAAGGGAAAGTTTCGCATTAAAGGAATAAAGAGTACGAACCCCGTAGCCGTTGGTGATCTTGTGGAGTTTCATCTCGAAACCACCGGTGATGAAACCGTAGGGGTTATTTCAAATATCGCGGATCGTAAAAATTATATTATCCGCAAGGCTGTAAATCTTTCTAAACAAACCCACATCATTGCAGCTAATATAGACCAGGTCTTTTTGTTGATTACCCCAAATAACCCTAAAACATACACGATTTTCATAGATCGGTTTCTTGCTACTTCGGAGGCTTACGATATTCCTACCATATTACTTTTTAACAAGATTGATGCTTACAACGAGGAAGAATTGGCTGAGGTAAAGTACCTGGCAGCATTATATAGGGAGGTGGGATATACCTGCATTGGTATTTCCGCCAAAACCGGCAAAAATGTAGATAAAGTTATTCAATTGATGTCTGGTAAAACCAATATGTTTTCGGGGAATTCAGGAGTGGGTAAGACTACCCTGATCAACTATATAGCTCCCGATCTGAACTTAAGAACGGAAGAAATTTCCGAGTTACACTTTCAAGGGCAGCATACCACTACTTTTGCCGAGATGTTCGATCTGGATTTCGGCGCCAGAATCATTGATACCCCTGGTATAAAAGGTTTTGGCATCGTAGATATGGAAAAGGAAGAAATAGGAGATTATTTTCCTGAATTTTTTGCGCTTAAAGGCAACTGCAAATTCAATAATTGCCTACATCTGGATGAGCCAAAATGTGGAGTGAAACTGGCCCTTGAGCAAGATAAGGTATCCTGGAGTCGCTACCGTAGTTATGTGCAAATGGTAACAGGAGAAGACGACACCTATAGAATAGACAATTACGAAGGCATATGAGAGCGATGATTCAACGGGTTTCAAGGGCAAGTGTTACAGTCAATTCTGAAATGGTTTCTGAGATTAAGCAGGGCATTTTAGTGTTGTTGGGAATTGAAGATGAGGACGGCCAAGAAGATATTATATGGCTATCCAGGAAAATTGTAAACCTTAGAATCTTTAATGATGAGCAAGGAGTGATGAACAGATCTCTAATTGATGTGGGAGGTGAAGCCCTTGTTGTGAGTCAGTTCACATTACATGCCTCTACCAAAAAAGGAAACAGACCTTCGTATATCAAAGCCTCCAAACCAAACGTAGCGATCCCGCTGTACGTGGATTTTGCGACCCAACTGGAGAAAGATCTGGGAAAGGAGGTGGGGAGAGGAATTTTCGGAGCTGATATGAAGGTGGCTCTCCTTAATGATGGTCCCGTTACCATTTTTATTGATACTAAAAACAAAGACCTATGAATATCGAAAACGCACAAGTGGCCGTTGATAACTGGATAAAGGCACATGGCGTCCGCTATTTTAACGAACTTACCAATATGGCCCAACTGACCGAAGAGGTTGGGGAGGTGGCTCGTATTATTGCGAGACGGTATGGCGAACAGAGTGAAAAGGAATCGGATAAAGAAAAGGACCTGGGTGAAGAGCTGGCAGACGTAATGTTCGTGGTGCTTTGTTTGGCTAACCAAACAGGTGTTGACTTACAACAGGCTTTTGACAAGAAACTGGCTCTAAAAGCTAAACGTGACCATGACAGGCATCAACAGAATGAAAAATTGAAATAGTAGTATCTTTGCAGCTGTTTTAAACCCAACTGCGTTGAAATTACATCTGTCCGGCCCTCCGTCCAAATTATTGCGATCTAGCATTCAAATCACCGGATCTAAAAGTGAATCGAATCGGCTATTACTACTAAAGGCATTATATCCCAATATTAGCATTCTAAATGTATCTAATTCGGACGACGCCAGCGTTATGCAACAAGGCCTATTAAAGCATGAGGGCGAGGTGGATATCCATCATGCCGGAACGGCTATGCGGTTTTTAACTGCTTTTTTTGCGAGCCAGCAAGGGAGGGATGTGGTGTTAACCGGTTCCTCGAGAATGCAGGAGCGCCCTGTGAAGATATTAGTAGAGGCGCTTCAGAGTTTGGGTGCCGAGATTAGCTATACAAAAAATACAGGCTATCCCCCGATAAGGATCAAGGGCAGAAAATTAGATAAACACCATGTACAATTGCCGGCAAATGTAAGCAGTCAATACATATCGGCTTTACTCTTAGTGGCGCCTCAGTTGGAGCATGGTCTGGAGTTGGAATTGGTCGGTGAGATAACCTCAATTCCTTATATAAAAATGACTCTGGCCCTTTTAGCCGAATTGGGCATTGAAAGTGAGTTTAAAGGAAATATCATAAAGGTCCATCCCAAAGTTGCTGTTGCAGACCGTGAAGTTGTTGTAGAATCTGATTGGAGTTCCGCTTCTTACTTCTACAGCATCATAGCGTTGTCTGAAATTGGAAGTGAGATCGTCCTATCTGCCTATAAAGAGCATAGCCTTCAAGGAGATAGTGCGCTAGTAGAATATTACAGGGGCTTTGGAGTGGAAACCACCTTTGAGGGTAATTCTATGAGCTTGCGTAAAGTTGCAGGGAGTGACCTTCAGGAAGCAAATTTTGACCTCACTAATTCCCCTGATCTTGCCCAGACCATTGTAGTTAGCTGCTTTGGATTGGGAATAGGTTGTCACCTGACCGGACTGCACACGCTTAAGATCAAGGAAACGGATAGGCTAGTGGCTTTGCACACCGAACTGACAAAATTTGGGGCGGATATAAGCATAACGGAAAATAGCCTGACGTTAAAGCCTTCTGGCCATATCAATTCTGATATTGCCATTGACACCTATAATGACCACCGAATGGCCATGGCTTTTGCCCCTTTGGCCATGAAAACCAGACTTGTTGTTAATGATGCTGAGGTAGTATCTAAATCTTATCCTGATTTTTGGAAGGATCTTGAACGTCTGCAATTTGAAATAAAGAAATTGTAAGGGGCATTTAATTTCTCTTTTACTTGACAAGGCCTGTTTCAGGGTTGTATATTTGCAGCCGCAAAAACCGCTAACATACATATTTACATGAAACTTTCTCATTTCAATTTTGAACTTCCCAAAGATCTATTGGCCGAGTATCCCGCAGAGAACAGGGATGAATCCAAGCTAATGGTAATACATAGGGAATCTGGCAAAATAGAACACAAACAATTCAAAGACCTTATCGATTATTTTGATGAAGGAGATGTGATGGTCTTGAACAATACCAAAGTCTTTCCTGCCCGTCTTTATGGGAATAAGGAAAAAACAGGTGCCCGAATTGAAGTTTTTCTTCTGAGAGAGTTGAATGAAGAACAACGTCTGTGGGATGTTCTGGTAGATCCTGCCCGTAAAATTAGAATTGGGAATAAGCTCTATTTCGGAGAGGATGAGAGTTTGGTGGCCGAAGTAATTGATAATACCACCTCTAGGGGACGCACACTGCGTTTTCTTTACGATGGGTCCTATACAGACTTTAGAAGAAAATTACGGGAACTGGGTGAGACACCCTTGCCAAAATATATAAAGAGGGATGTGGAGCCCGAGGACGAAGACAGATATCAGACTATTTATGCTAAGCATGAAGGTGCGGTAGCGGCTCCAACAGCCGGTTTGCACTTTTCTAAACATCTATTGAAAAGATTAGAAATAAAAGGGGTAGATTTCGCTGAACTTACTTTGCATGTAGGCCTTGGAACCTTTAATCCTGTGGAGGTAGAAGATCTTTCTAAGCACAAAATGGATAGTGAGGAATTGGTTATTGAAGAGAAGGCCATAGAGATTGTGAACAATGCAAAGGCCAATAAGCGTAGGGTTTGTGCCGTAGGGACTACCGCTATGAGAGGTTTGGAAAGCGCAGTTTCATCAGAGCATACGCTCAATACGTATGACGGGTGGACAAACAAGTTTATTTTTCCTCCTTACGATTTTAGCATTGCAAACGCTATGGTAACCAATTTTCACTTACCAAAGTCTACACTTTTAATGATGGTTTCGGCCTTTATGGGCCATGACCTTATGAAGCGATCTTACAAAGAAGCGATCATCGAAGGTTACAGATTCTACTCCTACGGAGACGCGATGTTAATCATATAATACGTGCTTTAAGAACTGATTAAACTCCTGCCGGTATCCAATGAAGCGCGATTCGGCAGGATTTTTTATCTCCAGGAACCATGGAAAAAAAGAAGAAAGACATCAGGGCCCTTAGTAAAGAGCAGCTTAGAGAATTCTTCGTTAGATCAGGGGATAAAGCATTTAGGGGAAATCAGGTATATGAGTGGCTCTGGCAAAAGAGTGTGCATTCTTTTGAAGCTATGACCAATATTTCCAAGGATACCAGACAGGTCTTGGAGGAAAATTTTGTGATCAATCATATTCATGTAGATCAGATGCAACGTAGTGCAGATGGTACTATTAAAAATGCGGTCCGTCTGCATGATGGGCTGGTGGTTGAGTCCGTGCTTATCCCTACTTCGACTAGGACCACTGCCTGCGTTTCGAGTCAGGTTGGCTGTAGCCTGGATTGTAGATTTTGTGCTACTGCCCGACTTAAAAGAATGCGCAATTTGAACCCGGATGAGATCTATGATCAGGTAGTGGCTATAGATAAGGAAAGTCGATTATATTTTAATAGACCCTTGAGTAACATTGTTTTTATGGGTATGGGGGAGCCTTTAATGAACTATAACAATGTGCTGAAGGCCATAGAAAAGATTACTTCACCCGAAGGTTTGGGGATGTCACCGAAACGAATCACTGTGTCTACTTCAGGGGTGCCAAAGATGATCAAAAAAATGGCAGATGATAAGGTGAAGTTCAAACTTGCGGTTTCACTACACTCCGCAATTGACGAGACACGTACTTCCATAATGCCATTTAATGCTACTTTTCCGCTCAGCGACTTAAGAGAGGCCCTGGAGTATTGGTATACCAAGACCAAAAGTAGAATTACCTATGAGTATGTGGTTTGGGAAGGAATTAACGATAGCCAAGAAGACATAGATGCCCTGGTAAATTTTTGCCGATTTGCCCCTTCTAAAGTCAACTTAATTGAGTACAATCCCATTGATGATAGCGAATTCAGACAGGCTTCTGCTCCCGCAATTGCTAACTATGTCACCAGTCTGGAAGGGAAGGGGATAACGGTTACCGTAAGAAGGTCTAGAGGTAAAGATATTGATGCCGCCTGCGGGCAACTTGCGAATAAGAACAGTAGGCAGTAGCGGTAGCAGTAACAGTACGCAGTGCGCAGTAGCAGTGTACAATGGGCCGAGATAGAGAACTAGAGAATTCAGAGTCAATTCATAAAAGTAGGGGGTTGCTAACCCCTCCCCGGTTTAAGGTAAGCATTGAGGCTGTATTTTCCTTGCAGTAAACAAAATAACATACCATCCCTTTATTGACTTACTAATTAGCAATAAACAATTAGCTAATAATGAATAATGAATACTTCCATCTAACCTCCCCACACTGTGAGCTGCCTGCCGAGCATTACATCCTGAACCATAGGTATCCGGCCTGTTCAATTAACTATATGTTCTTGTGTCATTTTCAATTTCCCTTCTTCAACTTTTAATTGTCAATTCTTTTCTTTTCACCAAAGCGCTTTATTACCCATCTTATTTTCCCTAATTTTATAAGACCAAAGTATCTAGACACAAAACAGGCTAATTGAAAGTTGTAGCGCAGATAAAGGAGCCCGTAAATGAAGAAATGGAACTTTTTGAAAAGAAGTTCCATGAATCCATGTCTTCCAAAGTAGCCCTTCTCAACAGAATCACATATTATATAGTAAATAGGAAAGGCAAACAAATGCGCCCGATGTTTGTCTTCCTTACTGCAAAGTTGATCAATGGGGGAGAGGTAAATGAAAGAACCTACAGGGGAGCATCCGTGATCGAATTGATCCATACCGCTAGTTTGGTACACGATGATGTTGTAGACGACAGTTATAAGCGAAGAGGTTTCTTCTCCATCAATGCGTTATGGAAGAACAAGATTGCTGTTTTGGTGGGCGACTATTTCTTTTCCAAAGGACTGTTACTCTCTATAGAACATGGAGACGTGGATCTCTTGAAAATTATTTCCGTAGCGGTACAGGAAATCAGTCAAGGAGAATTACTACAAATTGAAAAGGCCAGGCGACTCGATATTACCGAAGAGGTCTATTACGATATCATTCGGCAGAAAACAGCCACATTAATAGCAGCATGTTGCAGTATGGGAGCATGTTCTGTGAAACCCGGAACCCCACATGTAGAGACTTTTAGAAAGTTTGGAGAATTATGTGGAATGGCTTTTCAAATAAAAGACGACCTTTTTGATTATGGGGAAGAAAAAATCGGAAAACCTACAGGGATCGATATCAAAGAACAGAAAATGACCTTACCCCTGATTTATGCACTAAACAATTGCGAGCCCAAAGAAAAAAAATGGCTGATCAATTCAGTTAAAAACCACAATAAAGATAAAAAACGGGTTAAGCAGGTGATTGCCATGGTCAAAGAGAAAGGCGGTCTTTCCTATGCAGAATCTAAAATGCACGAGTTTAAAAAGCAGGCACTAGAACTTCTGGACAATTACCCATCTTCTGATTATAAAGACGCCCTACGCCTGATGGTGAGTTATGTTGTGGATCGAAAAAAGTAAATATAATTACTTGTTTATCAGTATAATATAGATTTTCCCTAAAACTTTTTATCTCTGAGGCAACGTTTTAAATTCCTGTGTCGTCTATATTTATAGAAGACCAGGTGAAAAAGTTAAAATCTTTGAAGATCATTTCCTTTTACAATAATGAAAGGGCCTTAATTAAAAAGGCCGCTTCCGGAAATCGAGAGGCGCAGCAAGCTTTGTACGACAGCTTTGCACCTAAGATGTTAAGCGTGTGCCGGCAGTATATCAAGGACGTGCACTATGCCGAGGATGTGATGATTATGGGCTTTGTGAAGGTTTTTAAAAACCTACGTTCCTTTAGGTTTGAAGGAAGTTTTGAAGGTTGGGTAAGAAGGATCATGATAAGAGAGGCAATTAGCTATTTAAGAAGAAAGCAGTTCGTGGTCTTTGACGATGAAGTCTTTGAGAAAAGGCAGGATGTCTATGTAGAGAATGCTGCTGAATTGGAAGTAGAGCACATCCAAAAAATGATAGATGAACTTCCGGAAGGCTATAAATTGGTTTTTGTACTCTTCGCGGTAGAGGGATACAAGCATTCGGAAATAGCCGAAATGCTCCAAGTTTCTGAAAGCACCTCAAAATCGCAGCTATTTAAAGCCAGAAGGGTACTCCAGGAGCAGATAAACAGACTGGAAGTATCTGGGCGCAGAAAGTCTAAACAGCGTTAAAGAAAGAGAAAATGACACTTAATAATTTTGAAAAGAAGCTAAAAGAGCAGCTAAGAGACCGAGAGATTCGTCCTTCAGAACGGGCATGGGATGAAATTTCGGCCGAACTGGAAAAGCAGGATGTTCCCACTAGGAAAAGTTATTTTTGGTATGGGATAGCAGCTGGGTTCGTTGGAATTTTAATATTGTCTGTCATTTACCTAACCTCTACTGATCCATTGAACTCTGGTACTATTGAAGTGGTAGGTGCACCAGAAGAAAAAAAGCAAACAAAGCAAATTGTTTTGCCTATAGAGGAAAATAAAGAAGTTCCAAAACTTGTGGTAGAAGAGGCTCCGGAAGTTCTTGCTGAAACTAGAATTGAAAATCCAGAGAAGACATCAAATCATTTTGAGCAAGCTCGGGAGACAATTATTGCTGAAACCGCTGTAAAAGAGGAGCAAACTAAAGTAAATACTGTAGCTGCAGAGAACATCATAGATACCAAACTATTGGAAGTTATTGCTCAGGTAGATTTAATGGAGAAAGATGAGGACAGATTAACAGATTTGGAGGTAGATTCACTTTTAAGGCGTGCGCAACGGGAGATTCTTCAGGAGCAGTTGTTCCGGCAAGATGAAACTGTAGATGCTAATGCTCTTCTCAATCAGGTAGAAGATGAGTTGGATCAGAGTTTTAGGGACCAGATATTTGAAAAGCTAAAAACCGGTTTTATAAAAGTCAGAACTGCAGTCGCTGACAGAAATAATTAATCAATAAACATCATTTAGGCTTTAGTATTCCTTCATTTGCCCATGAAGGTACAGGGGAAGTTTATTCATCAATCCTCCGCCATCTGACGGAGAAAAATCAAAAAACAGAAATTATGAACACAATCAGTAAATATCTCATTTTATTACTTCTTGCTATGATGACGCAGTTTCTTGTTGCCCAGGATACTTATGAGGCAAAGGTGGCCTTGCTCAAGGAACAGAAAGAGCGCATTACTGAGCAGGAAAAGGAAGCTTTGAAGGAAGAAGTTGCCATAATCAATGAGCGTTTAGACCAGGGTGATATCAGCCCGGAAAGGGCTAAAGAATTAAAGGAAGAAGCTGCTAAGAAAAGGGCTCTGAATATTGAAAACCGGCATGCGATAATAGATAACAAAATTGCGTTGTTGGAAAGAAACAAAGGGGAACTACTAAGAGATGAAAATAGGTTTGAGATTTTTGATGACGGAATAGGTTTTAGTCTGATAGTAAATGATGAACCCTGGATGCTCTTTGAGGGCAGGAACAAGGTCCCCAAATATGATAGAAGAACCTATTCTGACATTGTTCTGGCCGTTGGATTAAACAATACAATTATCGATGGGCAATCCATTAATGATTCCCCTTATAAAGTAGGAGGTAGCAGGTTTTTTGAGTTGGGATGGGCCTGGCGTACCAGGGTTTTTAAGAACACAAACTTCATGCGGATAAATTATGGGTTTTCTTTTCAGTTTAATGGTTTAAAGCCTAAGGATAATCAGTACTTTGTGGTGAATAACAGGGAAACTACTCTAGAGGAGTTCGAATTTGATCTTAAAAAATCGAAATTGAGAATGGATAATTTGGTCTTTCCTTTTCATTTTGAGTTTGGGCCCTCGAAGGTGCGGAAAACAGAAAACAGGATTCGATACTCTCTCCAGAATCAATTTCGGATCGGACTTGGAGGCTACGGAGGCTTCAATATAGGAAGTCGGCAAAAATTGAAATACTCCAGAGATGGAGACCGGGTTAAGGATAAATTCAAACGAAGTTATAAGGTAAATGACCTGGTATACGGGTTGAGTGCGTACATGGGCTTTGATGGGGTGTTGCTCTATGCCAAATACGACCTGAATCCGCTTTTTGAAGATGCCACAATTGAACAGCGTAATGTGTCGCTAGGATTGAGATTTGACCTCTAATACGAACACTGCCATAACTTTAAACCGAGTTCTGGCTTTTTTAATACCTTTAGAATTCATGAAGTATTCCATCCTAATTTTCATCCTTACTTTCTTAGTTTTTAGTTGTAAAAATGAACCAACCCATAAAGCAACGGACTCAAAAACTGAGGATCCCGAGATAAGCGAGATACTGCTTATCGGAACGTTTCATTTTAATAATCCGGGTGCAGATGTG
>JBFOMC010000281.1:0-4155 GCA_040830565.1 Flavobacteriaceae bacterium | reverse complement strand
TTTACCCAGGATAGCCTTTGGTATTGGGCTTCTGCCGGGAAGACGCTAACTGCTTTTACCGTGGGCATTGCCCAGGAAAAGAACCTGGTGGATATAGATAACCGTACCTCCCTCTACCTGGGTGAAGGTTGGACCTCCGCGCCTTTGGAGAAAGAGGAAATGATAACCGTCCGAAATCAACTTACCATGACCAGTGGATTGGAGGACACGGCCTTCGACTGTGTTACCCCTGACTGCCTTCAATACCTAACCGATGCCGGGACAAGGTGGGCCTATCACAACGGTCCCTACACCTTACTACAAAATGTGGTAAGTGAAGCGGTGAATACCAGCTGGAGTGCTTTTTTTAATACACATTTGAGAAATAAAATTGGGATGAGCGGTTTTTGGGCTTCCACCAACGGAGCTAACAGTGTTTATTTCAGCAATGCCAGAAGTATGGCTCGGTTTGGCCTCCTGAATTTAAACGAAGGGGTTTGGGATGAGGAAACCATCCTCTCCGATACTGATTTCATAAACCGAATGGTAAATACTTCGCAGGATCTAAATAAGGCTTATGGCTATCTATGGTGGTTAAACGGGAAGGAAAGTTATATGGCCCCGGCGGTCCAGGCAACCTTCAATGGGGAGTTAATCCCTAATGCACCTGATGATACTTTTTCTGGTTTGGGTAAAAATGACCAAAAGCTTTATGTGATACCTAGCAAAGGACTGGTAATCGTTCGTCTTGGCGAAGATACCGGAGAAAGTCTTCTGGGACCTTCAAGTTTTGACAATGAACTCTGGGAAAAGATCAATGCCTTGATCAACTAGTGGACTGTTGTTGATTATTAGATTGTTGGATTGTTGGATTATTAGATTGTCCGATTCCTTGATCTTAAAAAAGTATGCCATAGAAAGCACAACCTTCACTTTCCATTTTCAATTTTTAACTTTTAACTTTTAACTTTTAATTCTTAATTTTTAATTAGTTGTATCCCTCAGGGCCTTTTCTCATAGGATATGCTGCCTCAAAAGCCTTTCCGAGATGTAAAAGTTTGCCCTCCTGAAACTGCTTTCCGATAAAGGTGATACTTATAGGCTCACCTGTAGTTTTGAAGCCCATAGGTACCGTAAGCGCGGGATATTTGGCCACTGCAGCATATCCTGCATGATAGTTGTTTATTGAAAGTATTGCATCTAATTGATACTTGTTCATGGCTTCGTTAAAAAAAGTCCGCCCGTTTTTTTCTAAGGTTTTTTTAATAGTATCCAGGCCTTCTGAAGTAGTTGTATCAGCCAGGATACCTTCAAATAATGCATGGCCATAGGGGATTCTGGTAAGTGAATCCTCATTGTTAAAAACTACCAGATCTGCAATACCGGATACTTTAATTGCATCCCTATCCCTAATATGAGCTTCAAGATATTTAGGAAGGTCATTTTTCATATCGATATTCAAAATGCTAATAAAACCCTCCATCTCTACTTCGGGAGGTACAAATTCGAAAATGGATGCCCCTGCTTTCTTAAGATTATCAATGGTGTGTTTGTAGATCGAATCGCTTTCCATCAAATTTTTGAACACTCCAAACCGCTTTCCTTTGAGTCTGGCTGAGTCTTCGGGCGCAGTATACCACTCCCCCTGCCAACTGGTCTGTACCGATGCCTCATCGGCTTCATCAAAACCCATCATGGCGTCTAATAAAATCCCGTTATCTACCACATTTCTTGTCATAGGGCCAGGGGTATCCAAAGTACTTGATATTGGCACTATGCCCGATCTGCTGAGCAAGCCTACGGTTGGTTTAAGGCCTACAACGGAATTTTGACTGGATGGAGATAAAATAGAGCCTGAAGTTTCGGTACCCACGGCTGCAACCGCGTAATTGGCGGCCATAGAAGTGCCACTACCCGAACTGCTACCGCCTGTTTCAAAAATTCTCCTGCCGTAGGGATTTAAGGTCTGGCCTCCAATCGCGCTGTAGCCTACCGGACATCCACTGCACATAAAATAGGCCCATTCACTGAGATTTACTTTTCCCAAAATTAAGGCTCCGTGTTCTTTTAATTTCTTGACGATAAAAGCGTCCTCCGTCTCATTTTCTCTCAGCGCAATAGAACCTGCGGTCGTTTTCATCCCGCTTGTGTTTATATTATCCTTGAGTAAAACAGGCATTCCGTAAATAGGATGCTGCCTTTCAGAGGAACCACCGTCTTTTATTTGATCTAATTTCCGAGCTTCTTCAACCACCTTGTCGTTAAGTGTGATCACCGTATTTAAAGTAGTGGCATTGTCTAATTCATACTTGTATATTCTAAAAAGATAGAATAATACAAGCTGCTCGTAGGTTAACTTCCCCGATTTAATATGAGCCTGAATGGTTGGAATATCTTGCTCTAATATCAAGGGTTTTAGACTTTGGTACACGGTTTCGGGCATTTTGGAAACTTCGTGATATAGAGGACCAAAAACCTCGTTCTTATCCAGAACTTTAGACTGAATAAGCTTGTATTGCATTCTTCCTTTCTCATGATCCTTATTGGCGGCTACTTCAGCAGAATCGTTATAGGGTTCCCAGAGTACGGGAACTTCTTCTGTAGCGCTTTCATTTTTTCCTTCGTTCTTACAAGAAAGGCATAGTAAAAGGCCTAAACAAAACCATAGTTGCTTCATATCACTTCTTTATTACTAATTGCTCCCAGGCAATGATATTTTTTTGATTCATTCTTACAAACTCATCTTTATCCTCTTTTTGAGCCAGGTTTAAAGACAATTTAGCCGAACGTATAGCGGCCTTGTAATCTCCCAATGCCGCTTCGACCAAAGATTTAAGCCTATGAAAATAATAGGTATCCCCTCCAAGTCTGATGGCATTCTTCAGGTAATCTAGTGCTCTTGAATATTCTTTATTCTGTTCTTGTAAATATCTGGCTGCCTCATAGTAGGTCTGAGCCGTGGGATTGCTAGCCAGCTGCTTTTCTATTTCCAAAAGCATCTGCTTTTCGGTAGGTACCTTTATCGGGATAATGATCCTGGTGTTCTCCCAGATCCACTCCATATTGGCAGCATTGTGGTCAATGTTTTCAAAAGTGATCAAAAAATTCTCTTGAGTATGGGAAATTTTTTGGGGTGAAACCGAAACCCTAAAAGCATCTTCGTCTTGGTTATAGGCCTTTCTACCATCGCCCCAATGCGTAATATTCTTATGGAATACAATTTCCCAATTATTTTCATTAGGAAAAGCATATAAGGCGTAGGTCCCTTTTTGTAGGGTATTACCCATCACCGTAATGTCGGTATCTGTAGTGAATTTGGTCGATTCGTTAGCCCCTACACGCCAAATACGCCCATAAGGCACAAGGTCTCCAAAGATTTTTCGTGCCCGTACGGCCGGCCTGGAATAGGCCACGGTAATTTTTGTTAATCCTATTTCCTGTACTAGCTGAGAAAATGGGCTGGCTTTGGGATGGGCTATCTGAGCAGTGAGCATTGACACCGATAGACTTAATCCCAAAAACAGTATTAATCTCACTCGCCCAGTTTAAAAAAAGAATCTACAAACTCATATTTATTAAACACCTGAAGATCATCAATTCCCTCGCCTACCCCAATGTATTTCACAGGGATTTGGAATTGATCGGAGATGCCGATGACCACTCCTCCTTTTGCAGTACCGTCTAATTTTGTAACGGCCAGGGAACTTACCTCGGTTGCCTTAGTGAACTGTTTGGCTTGTTCGAAAGCATTTTGCCCTGTAGAGCCATCAAGTACAAGTAAAACTTCATGAGGAGCCTCTTCTATGACCTTCTGCATTACCCGTTTTACTTTTCCTAACTCGTTCATCAGATTTACTTTGTTATGTAGTCGGCCAGCGGTATCAATGAGCACAACATCCGCATTTTGAGTAACTGCAGAACTCAAGGTATCAAAGGCCACGGAGGCTGGATCACTTCCCATTTTCTGTTTAACCAGGGGAACATCTACCCTTTGGGCCCAAACCTCTAACTGATCTATTGCCGCTGCCCTAAAAGTGTCTGCTGCTCCCAAAACTACTTTAAGTCCTTGATTTTTAAATTGATGAGCCAGCTTTCCTATAGTCGTGGTTTTACCAACCCCATTTACCCCGACGACCATTATTACATAAGGTTTTTGATTTTGGGGGATTTCAAAAT
>JBFOMC010000280.1:0-31110 GCA_040830565.1 Flavobacteriaceae bacterium | reverse complement strand
TGCCCGCACAATTTGGTCCACTGATCACATTATCTTCGTCCTCGCTATGCATATCAAAACTATGATCCGTTCCGTTCGCTCCTACCAAATTGTAACGAGCCTCATAGGATTGCAGGCAATGTCCAGAACCAGAGATGTCGTGAAGATTGTAATCAAATTGATTGTGCTCAATAAGAGCGTCAGAAACTGAATCTAGAAGTACACCATACCCTAGGCGTAACATTCGATTATGGTGAAAGTTATTATTATGTATATATCCAGATGCATTCTTTAGGTGCACACCTGCACTTGTGAAACCGGATATTTCGCAATTATTAACCTCGAAGTTAATAAAGCCTTCAATTTTTATTCCAGTAATATTATTGGTATCAGCCACTTCCGTATGGGGACCTTCAATTCTTAAACCAGAAATTTCAACGTCATCTCCTTGTACTACTATCCAATCATTAATAGCCTTTAGTTCTCTATAAATTTTTGCACCTAAACTAGTACCATTATTTCTATCACTCGCAAGAATTACACCTTCTGGAATAAAAATTTGAGTCTCTATCTTAAGTTCCGCGCTACTATCTATAAAAACAATATCTCCGGATTGTGCAGAGTTTAAAGATGAGACCAACTGAGCCGCTGTTTGTACGAAAAAGTCAGCGTCAGCCGATGTGTATTTAGCAGTGTTCAATTTAGCCTGAAGTGGTACAAAAACACTTTCTGCAACAGGTTCTGGAATAAAATCTTCAGATTTTTGGCATGCGGCAAGGAATACCATGGCGGTAATAAGGAGGAACTTTTTCATTTTCTTATGTTTTGGGGTGAAGGTTGTTTTCGGGGAACAACCTATATTCATTTGTAGGAATAAAGGTACAGATTATGCGCTAGAATACCTTAAGCTTTTTTAAAACTTCGATGAAAGGTAACCCAATAAAAAGCTACTTCTTTTTCACCTGCAGCGCATGCTCCTCCAAACTGCCCATGGCAGCCTTGTCATCCCCGTTCAAAGCAACAAGCTCAAAGCTGACTTTGCTGTCTTTATGAATCGTAGTGATAATAAAATTGTCTTCCTTACGCCCACCCATACCAGAGGCTATAAAAGTGATATCACCTTCCTTGTGATACATAATACCTTTTTTAAAAGCCCCGGTATCCCCGGCGAACATATACACCGGTTTATTAAGGTTCTTAAATAGCGGAAACACCTCAGTAAAGAAGTTGATCTCTTCTGCTCTGCCGGAAGGAGAATTGGGTCGGTATTTTCTATAGTCGTTGTCCTTTGCCCACCACAAGAGCTGATGAAAAAAGACAAAGACATTTTTGGCTTTTTCGGCCTTAGGGATCACCTTTTCCCGCAACCATTTTAGCTGTTCTCCGGAAATATTCCATTTATCCAGGTTAGGATCAAGGATGATAAAGAGATCTTTCCCTTTCTGAAAACTTCTATAAGAGGCGCCAAACATTTTAGTGAACAACGCTCGTTGATCTTTTTTGGCCACATCATGATTCCCCGGAGCCACAAAAATGCGTTTTCCGGTTTCCAGCAGATCAGCTTCCAATTCCTCCCATTCTTGCTTCAGCGAGGCCTTGTATACTACATCCCCTGTTAATATACCAAAGAGTATATCTGTGTCATTTTTAATTAAACCCAACTTTTCTTTAAAAGGCGGGTGCAGGCCCTTGTTTTCGTGAGGCTCATGGGGTGAGCCATAAGCATGGCCCGCCACAAAAAACTTATAGGAAATACTATCCGTTCCTTGTGCTAAACCGTTTGTGCACATCAACGTTAAGACGAATAAACAACAGTAATAAAATTGGCAATTCAACTTCATATCTTTTTTAAATGCTTTTTAATTTCTTGCAGGGCTTCTTTTTCATCTCCCCAACCTTCAAGGCTTGCAGGGTCTTCTGTATTGTAATTCAGAAACCATAACTCAAGGACTTTAAGTACGGCCGGGTGTTTCGTTTTTAAGCCGTTAAAGTCCACAATTTCCAGGACGCGATCTTGCATTTTCCTGGGTACGGCGATGATCTTATAGTCTTTTTCTCCATCGTCTATCAATTTCAGAAGCGCTACGGGAATCACTTCAATGCTACTCCCGGTTTCAAAGGCCTCCGAGATGACAAGGACATCCAAGGCATCCCCATCACCGCCCTTCGCAGGGTCTGATAAGGTAGAAGGGATAAAACCATAATTCCCGGGATAAGGTAGGAAAGCAATGACCCGGTCTTGATTTTCATACTGATCTATAACAAAGCTATTCTTTGCCCTATCATACTCCAATTTTTTGTTGGTGCCAGCGGGGATCTCAATAATGGCATTGACCGCCTCATTATCCGTAAAAGCGGGTAATGCATAATAATTAGTGCTCTTACAACCACTCACAGAACCCCAGCACCAAACAAAAGTCAAAAGCCTGATTGCTGTTTGGGAAAAGGCTTTCTGTAAAAGGAGATTCATCACGAGGCCAATTAAAACTGGGGGTGGTACAATAAATTTATCCCCCTAACATACTTTGAGTTCTTAGAAAGTCTTGTGCCAATATACTGGCTCACCTGCCGAGCATTCCTGTCATCTTCGAGGGCGTATTTTAACTCAACAATGACATCCTCAATGGCGATTTTGCTCTTCTCAAAATCAGGGTAATTAGGATTAAAAAACTGCTGATTAAAGTCTACCGTAATTCGATATTTCCCACAGAATGACAAAAAATAACGCCTTTCGTAAGTGTTTAGGAGTGTTGGCTGCAAATTGTGAAAGGCCCTGGAAATCCTTGGTCGGTCTGCGGTCCCTTCAACGAGTCTTTGGTGTATTATTTTAACTTCTTCGCCACCAAGATCAAAGGAAGTTCCGGAAAGTTTATAGGAGACCTTATCACCAACTTCTCCATATTTTATTTTGATCTCAACAGTAGGATCCGTGATGGTCTCCGTCTGATTCCCGTACCATCTGAGGCGCAATTTTTTCCGCTCCGCAACTCCCTCAACATTCTGTTTGTAAAAGTTGAAATTGGCGTCATCAAAGTAAATATTATTCACCTTTCTAAGGTGAAAGACCTCTTCAAAACCAAAAGGATTACGAAGAACACGCTGAATTATATTTTTAGGATCTGCCTGTTCAAAGACAAATTTTCTTTCGAACCGAAATTTTGGGTCGTGTAGTATTGGAGCTAGGGGGCTATCGGCTACTTTTTCCATATTCACTGCCATACATTTTGTCTATAACGCCTTCGGTTTTCTCCTGGATAATTTTGTTGTCTATGATCAGGTCAGAGGTGGGAGCTATCAAATAGGCCACCTCAATACCGGAAAAGCTCACATCTTTCAAATCTATTATCCCCGGCCCGTATTCTGTTTTCTTCTGAAAACAAGAGATTCCAAGGCGGGTATCTAAAATGGCAATGTCTTCCATATTAATACGGGAAAGATCTTTGCTAACCAAGCCAATTTCCCCCTCTCTAATTTCCACATTCCGGCCATTAATGGTACTCCCTTCGCCCGCGCTAATGCCCTTATCTGCAGGATTGATGACTTTCACATTCATTACTTCAATATCAGAGCCGGAAACATCAATACCGTCATTGCCGGCATTGGTAAAATTGGAATTACTGATCGTACCTTTTACAAAGTCTCCATCAAAGGCATCAGAATAAGTATCCTTGAACTCCACCGCATCTAGGCTAAAAGTTGAACGGATGATGTTCAAAGCGTCTTCAGAGCGGTTCTTTTCAAAAGTAGCCTGCTTAATATGTACTATAGTCTCATTAAAATTAACGGCACCACTTAGCTCCCAATGTGCAATTTTGGGGATAGATAAGTTGGTAAAGTACGTATGGGAAACTGTAGATGCTTCCTTTGCCGATGAAATAAAAAGTCCGCCCCCGCTGCTGTCTTCGGAGTATATTTCTATTGGCCGTTCAGGGGTTCCATTACATTGGAAAGAGGAATAGGAGACCAGGGAAGCCTTGTTAATTAAGTTAAGGCGAAAGCCAGGAGCGACTTTTATGGTATAATTTTCCGGAATAAATAACAACTCATCCAAAGTGTAATCCCCGGCTTTAAAATGCAATTCTCTGGTTTCCGGATCAATATTGATAAAGTCAAATTGATCAAAATTTGGTGTTGGCTGCGTATTTCTAACGATGTTGAGATCCAGATTAGAGTCGAAGGCTATTATGTGCTGATAGCTATTGTTCGGGATCCCTGCAATTCTATGGCTTAGTTCAATTTTGCTCAAGTCCTTGGGATATCTAAAACCGCCTTCTTTGTTTTTTTTTGAAACAAAGGCATTATTGAATGAAGGTTTTAGTTGAAAGTCGTAGGTTATGGTATCCTTCGGAAGGACGACCAATTCAGCATGGTTTTCATTTAGTGATTTTTTATTAGAAAGCACAAGGTCTTCTATGATCACGGGAAAATCTGAAACGTTTTTGATTTCTAAGGTCATCTTATTCTTCTCTTGTGAGAGAAAAGTGGCGCTAATACTATTTGCTGGAAGGATCTTTTTTTTGATCTGGTTAGCATTGTATTCCAGAATCTCGAGGTTCATGGTGGCGTCTTTAAACTCACTGGAAAAAGCCCCGGAAAGTCTGTCCAGATCTTCCGCATATTTACTGATTATATCGTTGACAAATGCTTCTGAAGAAACCAGGGCGTATTTTTCTACCAATTTTTTCCTGAATGCAGCATCGTGGCGCCCAATGGGGTATTCTCTTAGAAACTTTATTTTATGGCCAGAATTGGAATCAAAGGATACAGGCTCCAGTTTGTTGGTCACCGGATTGTAGTACATTCTAAAATTTTCAATATGCAAACCGTGATGCCCTCCAAAAAGGTTAGAAAGTGCAATGTACATAGCCAGTTTGTCTGTATCAAAAGCTTCTGATAGCTGCAACTCTGTGTCTCGCAGACCTATTACGAGGTTTTTGGCGATTTCAAATTGCCTTGAAAGCACTGGGGAGCTCAAGGTTTTATTCTCATTGTAAACTTTGACAGGAAGTTCAGTGGCATCTGTACGCTCTACATCTTTAGGGTAATCTAGTTGCAACTCTTTTACCTGCTTTCTCTTATCCCAGATAATACTTTCATCCAAGCCAAGGATCAGACCTTCTCTCCTGCGATTATTTTCAATTAGGATCTTATCAAAACTCTCTTCCAGAGCCATAATCCCCATATGCACGCCCTCATTTTTATTTTTAACGTCTAAATTAACGTTGAGGAACTCATACCTTAAGCCCACCAAATCATTGTCTTTGACCACCTTATTAAAGAGCCATTCCCATAAGTAGTTCCTGGATTTAGGATGCTGTATGGAAAATTTACGCATGCCAAAAACGGTATTGTCACCCTTGGGAACGATACGATAAGACCATTTATAAGCATGTACCAGATGGTCTGGCAGATCTCCCTTGAGTCTAATATCTGCAGGAATGTCCTTTTTTCCATCACCACTTACAGTAGCCTTTACGAGGTCTGAATCTTCAGTGACTAAAATGCCCGATTTCAAGGCGTCATTCCTCTTTGCCCGTATTTTATTTAGATTCTTCTCGGAAACCACAATTCGCAGAGATTCCAAACCATTGGAAACAGCTTCATAGGCACCCAATTCATGAGGTTGCAGTTTTACCTCTTCAAACCTTCCTAATACCCTACTGTGCCTGATAAACTCGACTTCCTTTAGATTATCCATATCAAAATAAGGATGTTCTAGACGAAACTTAAAAATGTACCGTAAGGTATCATTTACTATCCGTTGATATGGTGCAATCGTCTCCTTTGCCAGGGTTATATGTTTTCTCCTCTTATTAACCGCCAGCCATTCCTTAGGATCTTTTAGATGTAGTAAGGCCAAAAACCTCCCATTGAGTTCTAAGTCTGTAATACTTCCAGAGTATACCGCCATAAAGGTTGGAGTTCCAAGCTCGTTATTGAAAAAAAGCGAGAAATTGTCACGCTCAAATACCTTATTCTTTCCTCCGGATATAAGATCCTCGGTAAAAATTGATGCGTTTAGTTTTGTAGGGTCTCCTCCAGGGTCATTTTTTTCCGTAAGTGAAAACGCTTCGCTAGTATTGTCGTCCTTACCTGAACTAAATAATTTAAAAACTAACAGCGCCATTAATGCCAAAAGAGCAAAAAGCACTATGGAATTTTTATTCGACTTTTCTTTAGCGTTAATCAGCATTTTAGATGGTCATATTGTTGCTGTCTATGAAAGTAATGCTCACACTGCTGTCTAGTGTGGTAAGTTCTTGGCTAATGGTATTTACGCCTTCCAAATCCTTTAATACCACCATGAAATTCAGATCAAGGTTATTTGCATCTCTGTTTAAACGAATTAGTTCTGTCCTGGAAGAGCTTCTACTAATAATGTCTGCGCAAGTAGATTGAAGTTGATCTACATTTTTGTCCGAGGTATTCTTGAGGCTCACCAGGAGGTTCTGGTTTATCATATTTTTTGTTTTTCCCATTCCGGACAAAAAGATGATCAGGAATAATGCGCCGGTCCCCAAAAGCGTTGCTACTGCCTGGTTAGCTCCAAACCCCAGTCCTATGGCAATCGCGATAAAAAAATACCCCAATTCTTCGGGTTCCTTTATAGCAGTTCTAAATCGAATGATAGATAAAGCTCCAACCAAACCTAAAGAGAGCGCTAGTGAAGACTTCACAATACTAATGATGATGAAAGTAGTCACACCTACAATTATGAGGACTTTGGAAAGTTGGGATCTATTAGAAAGTGAACGACCAAATCTTACATACATTAAGGACAGTAAGAAGAGGAGTACTGCACATAATGCAATGTTTACCAAATAATTAGCGGCAGAAAAAGTCTCACCGGCATTGAAATTGAGTTGATCAATTAATTCGTTCATTCTTTACAAGAATTTAAGGTTTTGGCTACAATTTAGTACCGCAAAGAAAGAAAACAATTTTCGCTAAAAAAAATATCGACAAAAATTAAAACCTCATTTCATCTTGGTTTTAGTGAGGACTTCGGAGCCAACAGACCTGGATGACTCACATGCCTTATTCCATAACCTAATGATTCCCAAATGATTTAATTATTGCTATTTTTGGGGCATTCTTAAATCACCATCTTAAAACCAATCTTAGATGAAAATAATTACCGTAGTTGGTGCCCGACCTCAGTTTGTAAAAGCAGCTGTGGTAAGTAGGGCAATTGCTGATTACAATGCTTCCCAAGGCACACAAATCACCGAGAAAATTGTACATACCGGCCAGCATTTTGATGAGAATATGAGTGAGGTGTTCTTTAACCAGATGAAAATTCCAAAACCTCATTACAATCTTGAGATAAACAGCCTGTCCCATGGTGCCATGACTGGAAAGATGCTCGAAAAAATTGAAGGTGTGCTTCAAGACGAAAAGCCAGATTGGGTACTGGTCTACGGAGATACAAATTCTACCCTGGCTGGGGCCTTGGCTGCTAAAAAAATGCATATTAAAGTGGCACATGTAGAGGCGGGTTTGCGCTCATTCAATATGAGAATGCCCGAAGAAATTAACCGTATCCTAACAGATAGAATTAGCGATATTCTATTCTGCCCAACAGATACTGCCGTCAAAAACCTTCATGAAGAGGGATATCAAAACCTGGATATAGCCATATCAAACTGCGGTGACGTTATGTTAGATGCTGCCATGTATTACAGCAAATGGGCAAGTAAACCTGAAGAGGTAGAAGACCAGGAGGGTTTTGTGCTTTGTACCATACATCGCCAGGAGAATACCGATGTAAAGGAAAAGATCGCGGCCATCTTTGATGCTCTTGGAACTATCGGCAGTGAAAGGAGAATTATTCTACCTCTACACCCCAGGACCATTAAAAAATTAGAAGAATATCAAATTACACCTAGTGAGAATATTACCATCTTAGAACCTGTTGGCTACTTTGAAATGATCTGGCTACTGACCAACTGTTCTTTGGTAATGACAGATAGCGGTGGATTACAAAAAGAGGCCTTTTTCTTTAAAAAGCCTTGCATTACGTTAAGGGAGGAGACAGAATGGATAGAACTGGTAAACAACGGGGTGAACTTCTTAGCCGGATCTGATGGGGAGCTCATCAAAAAGCACGCGGCCGAAATAGAGAACAAGGATATTAATTTTGAGCAAAATTTTTATGGTACCGGGCATACCGGAAACACTATTGTGGCCGAACTCCTTAAACACTGAGCTTGAAGAGAATACTTTTTCTTTCCGATAATTTTGTGCCGGAAACCAATGCTCCGGCCTGCAGAACGCATGAACATTGCAGGGAGTGGATCAAACAAGGTGCAGAGGTTACCGTGCTTACCTGCTTTCCAAATTTTCCACATGGAAAGGTATATGAAGGCTATAGGAACAAACTATATGACGTTGAGCATATTGATGGAATTAGAGTGGTCAGGGTATGGTCTTATATGGCAGAAAATAAGGGGTTCATAAAAAGAACTCTGGATTTTTTAAGCTATATGTGTGCTTCTTTTATCGCAGGTCTCTTTATCAAAACCGATATTATTATAGCGACCTCTCCTCAATTTTTTACAGCTATATCAGGCCGTTGGCTGGCGTTTTGGAAACGAAAGAAGTTCGTGCTTGAGATTAGAGACTTATGGCCCGAGTCTATCAAAGTTGTAGGGGCAATGAAAGACAATATTTTATTGCGATACTTTGAATTTTTGGAACACCGCCTCTATAAAGTGGCCTGGAAAATAGTTACGGTAACAGCATATATGAAACAGGTAATGGTAAACAAGCATCATATCCCTGAAGACAAAATTGCGGTGTACAGAAATGGAGTGGATTTTGATACCTTCTTTCCATTTCCAAAAGATCAGGAGCTTCTAAACCAATTGCAGCTGAAAGATAAATTTATAATTGGATACATAGGGACGCATGGAATGGCACATGCCTTAGATTTTGTAGTCCGGACGGCAAAGAAAATAACAGATAATAATGTACATTTCCTTTTCGTGGGTTCTGGCGCAGCGAAGGCAGACTTACTAAAACTGAGTGAAGAACTTCACTTACAAAATGTCACCTTTATCGATGCGGTAGGTAAAGAAGAAGTAAAGCGATATATCTCTATCCTGGATATGGGACTAGTAAATTTACGCGATTCAATCATCTTTGAAGGAGCACTTCCTTCAAAAATGAATGAACTTGCGGCTATGCATATTCCTATTTTGCTTGGAGTAAGGGGAGAGGCTCAGGATTTTGTAAAAACGAACCAACTGGGACTCTTTTTTGAACCGGAAAATGAAGCTAGTTTTCTGGACGCGATTAAAAGGGCGACAGAAAAGAAGGAGGGATTCAATTTTGACCAGGAACAACTAAAAAGCATTATTGAAAGAAAAGAAATAGCAAAAAGTATGCTTGAATTCGTACAGGCTTAGACGCATTATTTCTTCATTATAGGCTAGGCAATGTAGATCATTCACTATTTTTGTTTGTATATTGAGGACCTTTGTATTTTCTAGAAACAGCAGTAGCCATTTTTATAGGAGCTTTTCTCCTTACTTATTTAACAATTCCTAAGATCATAAGTGTTGTTGAGTACAAGCGACTCATGGACAATCCCAACCAGCGAAGTTCGCACAAAGCGAAAACACCAACGCTTGGCGGAATCGCATTTTTCTATACGCTAATTTTTGCACTCTTTTTCATCAAGGACAGGTGTACTATGGATGAGGTCATGTACATAATTCCTGGCCTTACTATACTGTTTATTGTGGGTATGAAGGACGACCTGGTAGTGCTCTCTCCCGGCTCCAAGCTCATTGCTCAGATCGTTGCTATTTCCTTTATTCTTATCAATGACAGCTTTGTAATAGATTCTTTAAACGGCTTTCTAAACATTAATGAAATTCCCTATTACCTTAACCTGTTTATTGGAGGTTTTATAATGTTAACTATCATCAATTCTTATAATCTAATTGACGGGATAGACGGTCTGGCCTCTGTCGTGGGCATCGTGATCATGATCATTTACACCACAATTTTCTATATGACAGGGGAATACTTTTTTGCGCTTATCAGCATAACCCTGAATGCAAGCCTCATGGCCTTTTTTGGGTTCAATATTTCTGCGGACAAAAAGATTTTCATGGGAGACACGGGCTCCTTGATTATCGGATTCATTATTAGTGTCTTAACCCTTAAGTTTCTAGCGCTAAAACCTGAATCCTATACAGATCTTCCATTCCTTCTTGAAAATGCTCCAATTATTGCCATTAGCATTTTAATAGTCCCGCTTTTTGATACTGCCAGGGTTTTTGCGATAAGAATAGCTAATAAAAAAGCGCCCTTTTCGCCAGACCGGAATCATGTGCATCATGTACTGATCGACTTCTGGGGACTGACACATAAGCAGGCTAGCTTTATTATTGGCTGTTTTAATTTAATATTTGTAGTGCTCTTCATTATTTTAGGAAGTACTGCCAGAAACCTTGGGATGGTGGTAATGCTCGTAGCGGTAGTATTACTGCTGGGGTATATTTTCTTTAAGTACAACTATAATTTCACTACCATGAAACAGAAAATAGTACTGAAGAGGAAGGTAGATCAAATAAAATCAAAGGTGGCTGATCCTACAAAAAAAAGGGCGCATAGAAGAGAGGAAATGCATAGCAAAGAGGAAGAAGAGGTACATTAAAGATTACTTCTGTCTCCATATCCTCCTTGTACTGACCCCAATCCTGGAAATTCCGTTTTGAAAATAGTATTGAAGCCCCTACATTGGGGTAATGAATGCTCAGGTATCCGTAATAACCCCCTTTTATAATTCCAAAAATTATATCAGAGAGTGTATAGACTCTGTAATGGCCCAGAGCTATCCTTATTGGGAGCTTATCCTTGTGGATGACGGCTCTAAGGATAATACAATTTCAGTTGTAGAAGCCTACATGCAGAAAGATCCGAGAATTAAGGCAACCGGGCTAGAAAATAATGAAGGTGCCGGAATGGCCAGGAACAAAGGCATTGAATTGGCAAAAGGTAGATATATTGCCTTTTTAGATAGCGACGATACCTGGCATCCGGAAAAGTTAGAGCGACAGCTTCGTTTTATGCAAAAGCATCAATACCCTTTTACTTACACCGCTTATTATAAATTAGACCTTAAAGGCAGAAGGAAAAAGGTAGCGGCCTTACCGGCGGTGTCTTACTCAAGAGCTTTGTACAAAAACCCAATTGGGTGCTTAACAGTTATCTATGATACCAGCTTCTTCGGAAAACAATATATGCCCGTGGTGAGGAAACGGCAAGATTTCGGTTTGTGGCTTAGATTGCTCAAAATAACAGAAGCCAGAGGATTAAATGAATACCTGGCATCTTATAGATCGCGAAGTAGCTCAATTTCATTCTATAAGCTGGAACTTTTGAAACACGAATGGAATTTGTATAGAAAGGTGGAAAAATTGTCCTTTTTTAAGTCGGTTTTTTATTTGTTTTCTGCTGTGTTTTTGAAATTGAAAAGCTATTTTTAAAGAAAGAAAATTGCCTTCATCCATGTTAGGGTCATACACTATCAATGCAGAAGACAGGAAAGTCTTACTCCTGCTGGGCGATGCACTAATGATAACTGGGGTGCTTCTGCTTAGCTTATCCCAAGCTCAATTGATGGGATTAGATCTGTTTGCGATGTTGATAGGGGTATTTACCTATGTCTTTGTGGGGTATTTTTTCAATTTTTTTCAGCCTAATGTTGAGCATAAAGGCTCCCTTGTTATTGCAAATTCGCTGCTGAAGAAAATTATTGGTTTCCTTCTGACCTTTGCTTTGGTGCTGTTCTTTTTTGATTTTGCAATCAAAAGAATACCCTGGTTTTATGTGATGTTGCTTACACCGTTGACCATAGGCTTATGGCGATATTTCCTTGGATCATTGTTTAGAATTCATCCCAAAACCAGAAATGTACTGTATCTCCATGATCCCAAAGGTGCGCCAGACTTTAAAGAAGACATTGCTCTGATAAATGGCAAAAACAAAGAGACCTTTTATAGGGTAAAGGATCATTATGCCACGGATAACTACCCTGCGATGATCAAGGATCTATCAGGATCTTTTGACGACCGTATCGATACCTGGATTTTACATCTGAATCCGAATAGTACCCTCCCATCAGAACTGGAGGATTTTTTGATTGAGGCAATCATGAAGGGGAAAAATATGCTCTCTTTCACTTGTTTTTACGAACGTACCTATCAGGCTTTTCCGGTAAAAGCCTTTGAAAGACATTTTTTTGACACACTTAAGTTCAAGGAACAGACAACAACTTTTGGACAGAAGGCCTTTATACTTACCCTTAATTTTTCACTTTCCTTGTTTATTGGTTTTATCTTTCTTTTGAGTCTTCCGGTTGTTGTATTGGGAAATCTTTTTTTTAACCGCGGACCTCTTTTCTATACTCAAAAAAGGGTTGGTAAACACGGCAAAGAATTTAGTCTCTATAAATTTAGATCTATGGTACCGGATGCTGAAAAGGCCGGTGCCAAAATGGCCACTAAGAATGATGTAAGAGTTACCCCCTTTGGTAAAATACTCCGGATTTTTAGAATAGATGAGCTGCCGCAGGTGATTTCAGTGTTGCGGGGCGATATGCAATTTATTGGGCCCAGACCAGAACGGCCGGTTTTTGTCGACCAGCTCAACCATCTCATCCCTCTCTATAATGTAAGGCATCTGACTAAACCCGGAATTACCGGTTGGGCGCAGGTAAAATATAAATATGGGGAAAACCTCGAAGATTCAAGGAAGAAACTGGAATACGATTTATACTATATTAAAAACAGATCAATTGCACTTGACCTGAAAATTATAGTTAAAACAATCTTCACCGTTTTATTTTCAAGGGGGATATAAAAAAAGTACCTCTTTGCATACTAAGTTCCGAAAAATTAGGTTTTGTCCTAGAATCGTGTTTTTAATCAGAAATAATTGCTTAAACAATGAACCCCAGTTATTTTTGGCCTTTCAAATTAAAACAGTATCAAAAGAATCAAATAAATTTTCAAAATAAGATATGAAAGTATCAGTAGTAGGTACGGGTTATGTTGGACTCGTAACAGGAACTTGCCTGGCAGAAACAGGTAACGAAGTGGTTTGTGTAGATATTGATGAAAACAAAGTAAAACGGATGAAAAATGGGGAGGTTCCTATCTACGAACCTCATCTCGACGTGCTCTTCGAACGTAATATAAAAGCAAAACGCCTGAGCTTCACAACTTCCTTAAAGGAAGGATTAGATCATGGCGACATCATTTTTTTGGCCTTACCAACACCTGAGGATGAGGATGGATCCGCAGATTTAAAGTATATACTTGGGGTGGCCGAGGATATTGGTGGTTTAATCAGCGAGTACCGTGTAATTGTAGATAAGAGTACCGTTCCCGTGGGAACATCAGATAAGGTAAGAGCCGTAATTGCCAAGAACGCCAAATGCGACTTTGATGTGGTCTCTAATCCGGAGTTCCTCAGAGAAGGCTTTGCTGTTGACGACTTCTTGAAACCTGAAAGAATCGTTGTTGGCTCTAGCTCTGATAAGGCGACAGCCTTAATGCAAAAATTGTATAAACCCTTTGTAAGGTCTGGGAATCCGGTAATCATTATGGATGAGAAATCGGCAGAGTTAACCAAATACGCTGCTAATTCGTTTCTGGCCACTAAGATCACTTTCATGAATGAGATTGCCAATTTTTGTGAAAAGGTAGGTGCAGACGTAGACAAAGTCCGGATAGGGATGGGTACAGATTCCAGGATAGGCAAGCGCTTCCTTTTCCCAGGTATTGGTTATGGCGGTTCTTGCTTTCCAAAGGATGTTAAGGCCTTGCATAAATCTGGTAAGGATTCTAATTACGATTTCCAGATTTTAGAGTCGGTCATTGAGGTAAACCAAAAACAGAAAACGGCCCTAATCCCTAAAATGAAAAAATACTTTAAGAATGATCTTAAAGGTAAAAACATTGGAATATGGGGCTTGGCCTTTAAGCCCGAAACAGATGATATAAGAGAAGCTCCTTCGCTATATATTATTGAAGAACTATTAGCCCTTGGTGCTAATATTGCAGCATTTGACCCAGAGGCTATGGAAAACGTTCAACGAAAACTTGGAGATAGCATTACCTTTACCCAGGGGATGTACGGGGCTTTAGAAAATGCAGATGCTCTGGTTATCTGTACGGAATGGGGAGTTTTTAGGAATCCGAATTTTAAAGTGATGAAAGAACTGTTAAAGGATAATGTTATTTTTGACGGGAGAAACCTTTACGACGTTCAAGAAATGAGATCAGAAGGATTTCACTACGAATCTATAGGTAGATAATTCAAGATCGAGAGGTTTTCCTAAAGGGAAAAGGGATCGAAAGAAATAATAGAAATAGGAAAAAATAAACATTTTGAAGAAGGTACTAATTACAGGAGCAGCAGGTTTTCTAGGATCACATTTATGCGACCGTTTTATAAAAGAAGGTTTTCATGTGATTGCAATGGACAACCTGATTACTGGCGACCTTAAGAATATTGAACATCTCTTTAAATTAGAACAATTTGAGTTTTACCATCACGATGTAACCAAATTTGTTCATGTTCCTGGAAAATTGGATTATATACTACACTTTGCCTCGCCAGCAAGCCCAATAGACTACTTGAAAATTCCAATTCAAACCTTAAAAGTAGGTGCTTTAGGTACACACAATCTATTAGGTCTGGCAAAGGATAAAGGAGCAAGGATCTTAATCGCATCTACCTCGGAGATATATGGAGACCCGCTTGTGCATCCTCAAACTGAGGAGTACTATGGTAATGTAAATACCATTGGCCCGAGAGGGGTTTACGATGAAGCAAAACGGTTTCAGGAGTCTATTACTATGGCGTATCACCGTTTTCACGGAGTGGAAACGCGGATCGTAAGGATCTTTAATACCTATGGCCCGAGAATGCGATTGAACGACGGACGGGTAATTCCTGCTTTTATGGGACAAGCCCTAAGAGGTGAGGATCTGACTGTTTTTGGAGACGGTTCTCAGACACGTTCTTTTTGTTATGTAGATGACGAGATAGAGGGAATTTACAGGCTCCTTATGAGTGATTATGCCCTTCCTGTGAACATAGGGAACCCGCATGAGATTACTATAAAGGATTTTGCAGAGGAGATCATAAAACTTACTGGGACAGATCAAAAAATTATCTACAAAGACCTGCCTAAAGATGATCCTATGCAGCGCCAGCCGGATATTAGCAAGGCCAAAGAACTGCTTGGATGGGAGCCCAAAGTTGGAAGGGCCGAAGGCATGAAAAGAACATTTGCCTACTTTAAAACACTTTCCAGGGAAGAATTGGAGAAAACAGAGCACAGAGACTTCAGTTCCAGAAACAAAAGATAAGCTCTAAACCATAATTATTCACCTTATTTTTCGGATGCAAAGTGTATTTTTGCCGAAACTTCTTAGGCATGAATGTACTTATCCTTGGTTCAGGTGGTAGAGAACATACCCTGGCGTGGAAAATTAAACAAAGCACTAAACTGAATGAACTTTTCGTTGCTCCGGGCAATGCAGGTACCGCTGAGATTGCTACAAACCTACCCATATCGGTAACCGACTTTCCGGCAATAAAGGCGCTGGTTCTTTCAGAGGCAATAAATATGGTGATCGTAGGGCCCGAAGACCCTTTGGTAAAAGGAATTCATGATTATTTTTTAAATGATCCGGAGCTTGCTCATATCCCGGTGATCGGGCCACAAAAGGCGGCGGCTACGCTGGAAGGAAGTAAAGAGTTTGCCAAGGAATTTATGATGAGGCACGGCATACCCACGGCTGCATATGAGAGCTTTACCGCTGACACGCTAGAAGACGGTTACGCTTTTTTGGAGTCCCTAAAACCGCCTTATGTACTTAAGGCTGATGGGCTGGCGGCCGGAAAGGGGGTGCTTATTCTGAATGATCTTGAAACAGCCAGGAAGGAACTGGAAGCCATGCTGGTGGAGGCCAAATTTGGCAATGCAAGTGCCAAAGTGGTAATTGAAGAATTTTTATCGGGGATAGAGTTGAGTTGCTTTGTGCTAACAGATGGAGAGGATTATAAGGTCCTTCCCACCGCAAAGGATTATAAGCGCATTGGAGAGGGGGATACCGGATTAAATACAGGTGGGATGGGAGCTATTTCCCCGGTGCCATTTGCTGATGAAAATTTTATGAGGAAGGTTCACGATCGCATAGTACAACCCACTGTGGAAGGACTCAAGAAAGATAAGCTGCCTTATAAAGGCTTTATTTTTATTGGCCTGATCAAAGTGGGTGAGGATCCTTTCGTAATTGAATACAATGTTAGAATGGGCGATCCGGAAACCGAGGTGGTCATTCCTAGAGTTGAAAACGACCTTTTGGAGCTTCTTCAGGCCACCGCAGAAAGCAGACTGGGTGAAGTAACATTAGAACTGAACGAGCAAAGCGCGACAACCGTTATGGCCGTATCCGGAGGTTATCCTGAAGCCTATGAGAAAGGAAAAATTATTGAAGGCATAGACCTTGTAAAAGACGCTATAGTATTTCATGCGGGGACTAGATTTGAGAATGGTAAAACACGAACAAATGGAGGGAGAGTGCTTGCAGTAACTTCCTATGGTGCGGATTTTAGATCTGCCCTGGAACAATCGTACCAAAACATTGCAAAAATTACATTTGAAGGAATGTATTACCGCAAAGACCTGGGATTTGATCTTTAAGTAGTAAGAAAGTCAGAGTTCTGAAACAGAAAGTCTTAGAACGGTTTTAAAATCAGGAATTATAAATAAGAATGAGCGGTTATGCTTTTGTCTTCTTCGCCATTATCATTAAACTTCTTGAGTTCCTTGAGCCAGTAGACCATGGCAATGGTTCCAACAATTACAAACATCCAGTTAACCAGATTTGAGGTCCACCAATTTTCCATGAACCTAAAATAGTCGTAGGGCCAAAACAAGCCGTTTACGAATAAATCCTCTATACCTTCAAAAAATGCACGCATCTTAGTTATATTTACTTTGCAAAAGTATGAAAACCCAGGAAACTTTCTAGAATGATTTCGAGCATTTTTGGAAAAACAAAGCCAATAAATTACATCATCGTTCTTGCGTTTCTGTTTCTTTTTTATTGGACAGTACATTTTCTGATGTACCAGAGATCGTATGGGCCAGAGGAATTGCTAATACAAACTGTTGTACTGGCCATTTTGCTCTTTAGTATTTTTGTGGTCAATTTTATTGTTAAGCGAAATCAGATCACTGGCACAAATTCCTTTGCCATACTTTTTTACACCCTTTTGATCGTCGTTTTTCAGTCTTCCTTGTTAGATAACAATGCAATTCTTTGTAGTTTTTTTCTTTTGCTTGCTCAAAGAAGACTCATAAGCTTAAGATCTCTTAAGAATATCAAACTAAAAATACTGGACGCTACTTTATGGGTGACCGTTGCGAGTTTCTTTTATGATTGGGCGCTGCTCTATTTGATCCTTGTTTTTATTGCAATCTATTTTTACGAACCCAAAAACATTAGAAATTGGCTTATCCCTTTTTTAGGAGTATTTGCCCTGTGGATCATTCTCTATAGCACGCTACTTCTTCTAGATGAGGTGGCTTTTTTTAAATCACATTATAGCTTTAAACTCTCATTTGACACCGACTTCTTCGCCTATTGGGGCAATAGTACAAAACTGATCATCTATATCATCATTATACTGCTAACCGGTTTCTGGGCATTCCTTAAAGTAGGTAAGTTGGGGATTGGAAAGATCATGACAATGAGGCTGATAGCCATTTCCTTTACTATAGGCATCATACTAACGTTATTAAAAACATCTTCCGAAGCATTTCCCGTAATGGTTACCTTTTTTTCAGGATCAGTTTTGTTGAGCAAATATATTGAGGTTGTAAAGAAGGCTAATATCAAGGAAATTGCCCTAATGGTCTCTGTACTACTTCCTTTTGTTGTGTTTTTGACTGAATGGATTGTTAAATAAAAGGTATCTTTGCCACCTAAATATGTACTCCAATGTTTAGTGCACTTGCCAATAAGATTTTTGAAGAAAGTATTACCAGGTATCACGTCAAAGATGATGTTGATCAGACATTCGACAATCCGTATCCGGCGGATGATATTGCACATTTACTTTACCGTAAAAATTGGATAGATACTGTACAATGGCACTACGAGGACATTATCCGCGATCCGGAAATAGATCCGGGATCGGCTTTACAGCTAAAAAGAAAAATAGATGCCAGTAATCAGGACCGCACAGATCTTGTAGAGTACATTGACAGTTACTTTCTTAAAAAATATCAATCGGTAGAAGTTAATGATAATGCCACAATAAACACGGAAAGCCCGGCCTGGGCTATAGATCGACTTTCGATCCTGGCCCTAAAGATCTATCATATGAGAGAAGAGGCCAACAGGGAAGATGCTAGCACTGCACATTTGGAGAAGTGCCGGCATAAACTTGAAGTATTACTTGAACAACAAGAAGATTTATCCAAGGCGATAGATCAGTTATTGGCCGATATTGAAATAGGACAAAAGTACATGAAGGTCTATAAGCAGATGAAGATGTACAATGATGACGAATTAAATCCCGTACTTCGTGGCGGCAAATGACCAAGCGGAGATCTATAATTCCTCAGCTTCCGAAGAAAGTGCACACCTACTAATTATTCGCCTTTCGGCCATGGGTGATGTGGCCATGACCGTCCCCGTTATTCATGCGCTTTTACAAAAATATCCCAACCTAAAAGTTACCGTACTTACCAGAGGCTTCTTTGAGCCTATGTTCTCTTCCCTTAAGCAGGTTTCTGTTTACAAAGCAGATCTGAAAGGCCGGCATAAAGGCCTCATAGGGCTATGGAAATTGTATAGAGAGCTTGTAAAAGAACAACCTCATTTCGTTGCAGACCTTCACAATGTTCTCAGAAGCAAATTGCTCAGGTTCTTTTTTTCATTTACTTCCATTCCTCTGGCACATATAGATAAAGGTCGTAAAGAAAAAAAGGCTTTAACCGCAGCCACAAACAAACGCTTTGAACCTTTAAAATCTACCCATAAAAGATATGCTGAGGTGTTTGAAGCTTTAGGGTTTAAGTTTCAGATCGAGGGAGCAAATTTTCAACCCCCAAGAGCATTAAGCCAAGAAGTGCAAGAGATTAGCGGAGCTCATGATAAACGATGGATAGGAGTCGCACCATTCGCTGCCTTTAGAGGAAAGATGTATCCAATGGATCAAATGATTTCTGTAATTGATGAGCTTAACAATACCAATAAGTATAAAATTTTCCTGTTTGGAGGAGGCTCAGAAGAGATCAGACAATTAGAACCACTGGAACAAAGGTTTGATCATGTAATTTCAGTAGCCGGAAAACTCAAATTTACCCAGGAACTGGAGCTCATTTCTGCGCTCGATCTTATGCTCTCAATGGATAGCGGTAATGGGCATCTCGCTGCTATGTTTGGAATCCCGACAGTCACCATGTGGGGTGTTACCCACCCCTATGCGGGGTTTTATCCTTTTGGCCAGGACCCAAACAACGCCTTATTGAGCAATAGGGAGCAGTTTCCTCTAATACCTACCTCGGTCTATGGAAATAAATATCCGGAGGGATACGATAACACCATGACTACAATAAAGCCAGAGCAGGTGGTCCGGAAAATATTGGAGGTGCTATCGCAAACCGCGCTTTAATGCCTTACTGAATTAGAGTAATGTCTTGCTATACTGTTGGGGTTTTTACCTGAATAGATTTAAAGTACTGTCTTAGCTGGGACATAAACCGGTACTTCCTGGCACTCGGAGCATTTTCTACCATAAAAGTGCGAATACCTAAATACGAGCTCATTAAAAATACAGCAACACCTTCACTATCTACATGCCTGTCTATGTATCCGTTGAATTTTCCTCTTTGGATGGCAGAAACCAGATTTACTTCCCAAATTTTCAGGATATCACTGAGGTGCTTCATGATCTCAGGGTTTTTCCCATTAAACTCGCTGATAAAGTTACCAAGGACAAATCCAAAGTCGAGCTCATTATGAACAGCTGTCTCTAAAGCATTTTCAAAACAGTTGGTGATCAAATCCAGGCTGTTTTCGTGTCCCTCAATAGGCTCAATGAGCATCGCATACATTTTTCTGACTATAAGATTCTGAATAATTTGAATAAAGAAATCTTCCTTAGAGTCGAAGTGATGATAAAAGGCACCTTTGGATAGCGAAAGCTCCTTAAGTATATCATCTATACTAGTGTTATAATAACCGTTTTTGTAAAACAATTCCAGTCCGGTTATCTGCAACCTTTGCATGGTGGCCATGCGTTTTAGAGATTTATCCATTTGTTTGGGGTTATGGGGTTATGGGGTTAAACAGACCTTGTGGTCTAGTATTAAAACCCGCTTATTGCCCCGAGACTTGGTATAAAAGGACGAACGACTTTAAAAAATCGATAAGAGGTCAAAATATCGACGAATAACGCTGTTTTAGGTAAAACCCACCGACCAGTTGGTCGGTAAAATTTCCCGATGAACTGCAAAATCACCTAAAATCCGACTTCACCAAACCTAAGTCACTGTTCCCTGACAGCTACTTCCTGCACCTGCAGTGCAGCCATAGCAGTGTTGAGAAATGATAATGTTTCTGTTCCTTAGCAACTCCTCGTTGTAGTCTTTAATATGTTTCACCTTACTGGCCACCTTGAGTCCCAGCATCTGATTAAAATCACAATCGTATAACCAACCATCCCAACTTACCGAAATGGTGTTGGTGCACATTACATTTTCTACCGCAGCTGGGTTATAGGCATCTACCAGTGCATACATATAATCTTCATAGTTCTCTGAGGCGATCAAATAATCAAGGAAACGAGAAATAGGCAGGTTTGTAATGGCAAATAAATTGTTGAATTCAATACCAAAGTCTTCTTTCAGGGCCTTCTTAAAGTCCTTTTCCATAGCAGTTTGATCTCCCGGAAGATACGCCCCTGAAGGATTGTATACCAAATCTAGACGAAGCTTACTTCCTGGCATTCCATACCCTACAGCATTCAGTTCCTGTAAAGCCTTTATAGATTTATCAAAAACACCATCACCTCTTTGCTTGTCGGTCTTGCCTCTGGTGTAGTGGGGCATAGAGGAAATAACGTGCACATTGTGCTTTTTAAAAAACTCTGGGAGATCATAATACTTTTTATTCGCTCTTATGATGGTCAGGTTAGAGCGAACAATAAAATCTTGAATACCTGCTTTGGAAGCCTCTTCAACAAACCATCTAAAGTCCGGATTCATCTCCGGCGCACCCCCGGTAAGATCTAAAGTGTGTGCTCCGGTTTTGCGAATTACCTCGAGACACAGCTCCATAGTTTTGCGGGTCATGATTTCCTTTCTATCAGGGCCTGCATCTACATGACAATGTTCGCAGACCTGATTACACAGATAACCCACATTGATTTGAAGGATCTCCAGTTGTTTGGGTTTGAGCGGGAAATGCCCTATTTCCGAGATCTTGTCTTTAAAAAAAGGAAGTTCACCTTCAGCAAACAACCCTCCATTTAGAATATCTAGCTGATGATTACTTTCTGCCAGTGCTTCATGCCTGGCCTTTAATGATTTTGTAGCCATTTTTTATTCTTGTATTAACCATTTTCAAAGCGCTCATTAGTACAGAGACCCTTCTACTTTAGCTATTGTCTATTTACATGGACAACTTGTTGTACTTGTTCATCATTTGTACGCCATGTACCAGGGTAGCGCCACTTTCAATGGCGGCCCCGGCATGTACGGCCTCCATCATTTCCTCCTTTGTAATTCCCTTTTGTAAACCGTCTTTTGTATAAGCATCTATACAATAAGGGCATTTTACCACATGAGCCACAGCAAGTGCTATAAGTGATTTTTCCCTGGCGGAGAGGGCCCCTTCCTCAAATACCTTTCCGTAGTAATCAAAGAATTTGGTTCCAAGTTCCTCGCTCCATTCGGTTATCTTACCGAATTTTCTCAAATCTGCTGCATCGTAATATGTATTTCCCATTGTTGTTTTGTTTGTGTTAAATAGTGGATATGAATTTCTATAATGCTGATATACCAGAAATCTGGTATATCGTCTTACTTATTACAGGAGTAACACTCCTTTTGTGAACGGATTTTCTTTGGCTAAACAGCCATGAAACTTAGAGGTGACCCCTTGTTGAAGAAGTGTGTAGAGAGGAATAATGCATAGGACGAAACAGGATGATGATCGTCAGATCTTTTTGGTCGTAGTAGTACTATGAACAAGGGCAGTAGCCGAGTTCCTATATCTTTAAAGCGGGCGGTAAATCGTCTTAAATCCTCAAAAGTATCCAGGTCGAACAGCGTTCTTAACCTTATCACCTTTTTGCATCGAGATAGAAAATGGGCTAACGAGGTGTACAAATTCGAGGTTTGCCAGGGTAGCGATTGAAATTTGGTCTTGTCAAAGTCGGCTTTATGGATGCCCATCAGATAAACACCACCGTCGGCTGATGGACCCAAGACTGTATGTTCTGACAGGAGTTGTTGATGGGCAAAGGATAAGTCTTCTGTACGTAAATGCGGACTATCGTTTCCAACAGTTATTATCCGCTTATATCCTTTTTCAAAAACCTCCTGAATGGCATGGGTAAAGCGCTCACTAAATGTGGCTCCTTCTTGCTCTTTTTCTGTGTATAGATAATAAGGTAGCCCACTTTGGGCAACCACTTTTAAGGTTTGTCGGCTAAGCGCTTCGAACAGCTCGGCCCCCTGGGCAATAGATTTGTTCTGCAATTCCGCCTCAGACGAATTTGCAAATACCAAAATGGCTGTGTCCAGATCTTGCCCTTTATTCATGCACCTTTTAATTGCCCTAAAATTACGATAAAATGCTATGTGGTTTTGGTCGCAATGCAGTTTCTTTCATTACGGCGCCATAGATTAAACCTAGCCCTTTTTTGGCCCAAACAGACCACATGGTCCATTTTGCAGCCGTTTCAATAACTGAAAATAGTCGGAATATCGTTATCCAATAAATCTCAATCGATGAGAAACAACAAATGCTTTAATTAGACAAGATTAGTCAAAATGAGCATACCAGTTGGTTGGTCAAAGCAGCTGCCTAAACTGCACTAAACATCATCATAATCTATTTTTAAGACCGGGGTAAGCGGGTGCGATTGGCAGGTAAGGATAAAACCCTCTTCAATTTCAGAATCTGTAAGGATTTGATTTTTCACCATTTCGGCCTTGCCTTCGGTAACCCTGGCAATACAGGTACTACAAACACCACCCTGACAAGAATAAGGAGCGTCAATATCTTCTTTAAGTACTGCATCGAGAACTAAAGTCTTTTTGTCCATATCAAAATTGAAAGTCTCATCATCAAGGGTGACTTCTACAGAAGTTTTTCCTTCAAGATCTTCGGTAACCTCATCTTCAACTTCCGTGGTGGTAAACAATTCAAATAAGATATGTTCTTCGGGCACCCCATTGGCTTTTAGAGTATCTGTCACCTGATTGATCATAGATTCCGGACCGCAGAGATAAAAGCTATCAAAGTTCGTATCACTAAAAACGTTCTTTAATATATAATTTACGGTTGAGGTTTCGATTCTCCCAAACAGACTGTCTTTGACCTGGGCACGGCTAAAGGAAAATTTCACAAAAAACCGGTCAGTATATTTATCTCGTAACTCCAGAATTTCTTCGTGAAACATAGTTTCTTCAGGACTCTGATTACCATAGACCAAAACAAAGCGATTAGTATCGTTTGCCTCCAGCACGGTTTGCGCGATGCTCATAATAGGTGTAATACCACTGCCGGCTGCAAAGGCCGCTATACGCTGCTCCCTTCTGTTGCTGGCAAATATGAATCTGCCCATAGGTGGCATTACTTCTAAAGTATCTCCTTCCTTCAATTCAGTGTTAGCGAACAAAGAAAATTTTCCATCTTTTACTTTTTTGATGCCTACTGTGATCTTTTCTTCTGTGGGCTTTGAGGAAATAGAATAGGCTCTCCTAAGCTCTTTCCCTTCAATAGGGTGTTTAATTGTGATATATTGCCCGGCCTCAAAACTAAAGTTGGCCTTAAGTGAAGCTGGGATATCAAAAGTAACAGCTACGGCATTAGGACTTAATGGTCTTATTTTGGAAACGGTAAGGGAATGAAACTCCGCCATTATTAAAAAATTTTTGCAAAACTAAGCAAAGCAGCCTCCATATAAAACGTAAAATGAAAAAATAGGTTCAGGATGTAACAAAATATATCTTTGCAGTACTAATCCACTGAGCTAATTCACCAACCTATGTTCAAGCATTTTATAAACCTACAGTGGAAATCCTTTTTTAGATCAGCATCTTTTAAGACCAATATAGGCTTCAAAATCTTAATGATCTTTGGGGCGCTGTATATGATAGTTGTCTTCCTTTCACTGGGAGTTGGCTCCTTTTATCTGATAGAAAAGGCAGGTATTGGGGACCCCCTTAATGTAGTAAACAGATTTCTTATATACTACGTGGTAATGGATCTCTACATCCGTTATATGTTGCAGAAGATGCCGATAATGAATATTAAACCACTGCTCTACCTTCCCTTCAAAAAAAGCGAGGTGGTAAAATATTCCCTGGGGAAGACCATTGTTTCATTCTTTAATTGGGGACATGCTTTTTTCTTTGTGCCTTTCTCTATTGTGCTCCTCTTTGAAGGTTATAATCCTTTGGGAGTAGTCTCATGGCACCTCGGAATTCTTGCTCTTTTCTACTGCAACAACTTCATCAATATCATGATGAACAACAAGGACAGCGTGTTTTACCCTTTGGTTGGGTTGTTGGCCATACTAGGAGTAAGTCAGTATTATGGATGGTTTGATATTACCCTTTATACTGCGCCTTTTTTTGACGCCTTGTATAATGTTCCCTGGATCGCTCTTCTACCCTGGACCCTTCTAATTGTCCTTGCGTGGGCCGCCTTCAATTATTTTAAGAAACATATGTTTTTGGATGCAGGCCTGGCCACCAAACAAAGCATTGCAAAAACTGAGGACTATGCCTGGCTAAACAGATTTGGCAACCTCGGAACTTTCTTAAAAAATGATATCAAATTAATTAGAAGGAATAAGCGTTCAAAAACGGCAGTGATCATGGGCTTTATGTTTCTTTTTTATGGTCTGCTCTTCTTTACAGGCGCTATAGAAGCTTATGAAAACCCGGTTTGGAAAATATTTGCAGGAATTTTTGTTTCAGGAGGCTTTCTTTTCAGTTTTGGGCAATTTGTACCAAGTTGGGACAGTTCTTATTATCCCCTTATGATGAGCCAGAACATTCAGTATAGGGAATATATCACTTCAAAATGGTACCTGGTGATTATCGCGACTATCATAAGCACCATTTTTGCCTCGTTCTATATCTATTTCGGATGGGATGCCTACTTGGCCGTCCTTGTGGGAGCCATTTATAATATTGGGGTAAACTCCTATTTAGTTCTCTGGGGAGGAGCTTATATCAAAACCCCTATCGACCTCACCTCGAACAAAAAGGCTTTTGGAGACAAACAAGCCTTTAATATGAAAACTCTTTTACTGACTTTACCAAAATTGCTATTACCCCTGGTGGTGTATGCCGTCGGCCACTATTTAATAAATCCTACTGCCGGATACATCTTTGTGGCCTTAACCGGAATTCTGGGATTTGCCTTTAAGAATGTGGTGTTCAAAATGATCGAGAAGATCTATAAAAAAGAAAAATATAAAACCCTGTTGGCATACAAACAAAAGGCTTAAGATGCACAAAGGAATTATAAACAGCATTAAAAACTAAACACATGATATCATCTAAGGATCTTACTAAGACCTACGGCACTCAAACCGTCTTGAATATTGAAAATTTGGATATTCCAAAGGGCGAGAGTTTCGGACTTGTGGGGAATAACGGAGCAGGGAAGACCACCTTTTTTAGCCTCCTTTTAGATTTGATTCAGCCTACCACAGGACGCATTATCAATAATGGGGTACAGGTAGATGCCAGCGAGGCCTGGAAACCTTTTACCTCAGCCTTTATTGATGAAACCTTCCTGATAGGGTACCTTACTCCTGAGGAATACTTTTATTTTATTGGGGAACTAAGAGGACAAAACAAAGCAGATGTTGATGCTTTGCTATCGGGTTTCGAGGATTTTTTTCATGGCGAAATCCTGGGTCAGAAAAAGTATCTCCGCGACCTTTCTAAAGGAAATCAAAAGAAAGCTGGGATAGTGGCATCTTTTATAGGAAACCCGGAAGTAGTTATTTTGGATGAACCTTTTGCAAATTTGGATCCTACAACACAAATACGTCTTAAAGGGATTATCCGAGATCTTGCTCAAAACAGAGACGTAACGGTATTGGTTTCCAGTCATGATCTTATCCACGTCACTGAGGTCTGTGAGCGTATTGTGGTGCTCAATAAGGGCGAAATTGTAAAAGACATTCAGACGTCCACAGAAACACTAAAAGAATTGGAAAGCTTTTTCGCTGGATAGTGCCAAATCCCGTATGCAAAAAGGAATGTTTCCGGCCAAGATTTCGATCCTAGAAGGAGGCCAAAAAAGCGCTACAGTATCATTTGGTTAGTCCGGCAAAATTAAAAACTGCATTTTGTCGATCAGCCATATAATAATATGGTTTATTTTCAGTTTAGATTACGAACGATTACCGGGAATTTTGAAGCTTCGAATTACTTTTATTTTATGCCTGTCCGTTGGGGGACTCATTTTTACTGCATGTTCTACCAAAAAGGACGCTTTTGTAAATCGTAACTGGCATGCGTTAAACACCAAGTACAATGTACTGTACAATGGTAATATTGCCTTTGAAGAAGGACGTGAGCAACTCAACCAATCCTACCAGGACAACTATTGGGAAATTCTTCCGGTAGAACGCCTTGAGGTAAAAGATGAAATCAAACTAGATTCGGAGAACAACAATCCAAATTTTATCAAAGCTGAAGAGAAGGCTACCAAAGCCATTCAAAAGCACAGCATGAACATTGACGATGAGGAAAGAAATCCGAAGACAGACGAATCTTTTTTGTTGCTCGGAAAGGAGCGCTATTTTGATCAAAGATATATCCCGGCTTTGGAGGCCTTCAACTATATCCTCAGAAAATACACTGAGAGCGATAAATTGAACGAAGCCACCATCTGGCGAGAGAAAACAAATATCAGATTAGAAAACGAGGAGCTCGCACTGAAGAATCTAAAACGGCTTCTAAAGCAGGAAAGCCTGAAAGACCACGAATATGCAGATGCCAGGGCAATGATGGCACAGGCCTACATTAACCTTAACGCTCCTGATACGGCAATTCAACAATTAAAGATCGCTTCGGCATATACCAAGAAGAATCCGGAGAAAGGGAGATATTATTTTATTATCGGGCAATTGTACAATCAATTAGGCTATAAAGACAGTGCCAATTATGCCTTTGATAAAATCCTGGACCTCAACAGGAAATCACCCAGGGTATATATGATCAATGCCCATCTTAAGAAAATTCAAAACACAGAACTCACCGATGAGAACCGAGAATTTATTCTTGAATATCTCACGGAACTCGAGGAGAACAGGGAAAACAGGCCTTTTTTAGACAAGATTTTTAGGGAAATAGCGCAATATCACATGGCTAACGGCTCTGATAGTTTGGGATTGCTGTATTACAACAAATCTCTTAGGGCCACCCGAAACCTTCCTCAGCTAAACGCACTCAATTACGAGAATCTTGCCGAGTACTACTTCGATGGCAACGTGTATAAGACGGCCGGGGCATATTATGATAGTACACTCACCAACCTCCCCGAGAATACCAAGAAGTTTAGGGCCACCAAAAAGAAATTAGACAATCTTGAAGATGTAATTGCCTACGAGGAGGTAGTGCAGTATGCCGACAGTGTGATTACCCTTTATAATATGCCCAAGGAGCAACGGCAGGCCTACTTTGAAACCTATGTAGCAGAACTAAAAAGAGTTGCTGAGGAAGAGGCCAAAAAAGAAGAGGAACGTGCAAATGCCGGGTACGCTGCATTTGGCGAAACAAAAGGGGGTAAAGAGAATAAAGGCAAGTTCTATTTTTACAATATCACCAGTTTAGGATACGGTAAAACGGATTTCGTAAACCGATGGGGAGACAGGCAATTGGAAGACAATTGGCGCTGGAGCAATAGAAGCAGATCCCTACCCTCTGAGGCTACCGGAACTTTGACAGCCGCCACAGACAGTACAGCTGTACAGCGTATTACCGATGAGCAACGATACTCCGTGGATTTTTACCTGGAGCAAATACCTACAGATGTTACCGTGATTGATAGTTTAAAGAAAGAAAGAAACTTTGCCAACTATCAACTTGGCCTAATCTATAAGGAGAAGTTCAAAGAGAATTTGCTTGCAGCGGCAAAATTGGAGGATGTATTAAAATCTAATCCTGAGGAACGCCTCATCCTACCCTCTAAATACAATCTTTATAAGATCTATGAAGCATCGGAGAGTAATCTTGCGGCAGGGATGAAGGAAAACATTATACAAAACCACCCGGATTCGCGCTATGCTGAAATTCTTTTAAACCCACAGGCAGTTTTAGAAAATGCGGCAGATAGTCCGGACGCCAAATATGCGGCCCTCTTTAAGCAATTCCAGGATCAGGAGTTTCTAAAAGTAATCACCGGCGCAGAAGAGCACATTAATACTTATACGGGAGACCCTATTGTGCCGAAATTCGAAATGCTTAAAGCCAATGCTATTGGTAGGCTACAGGGGTTTAATGATTTTAAGGAACAGCTCAACTATGTAGCACTGAATTATCCGAATAATCCGGAAGGGAAAAAAGCCCAGCAGATGGTTGCAGAACAACTTCCAAAACTGGAACCCCGCGAATTTTCCCCGGAAACAGAGTCGAAGGGTACCGGAAACTGGAAAGTGGTCTTCCCTTTCAGAAGGCAACATAACGATGCTGCACTTTTTCTGATGAAACAACTAGAAAAATCAATTGAGGACCTGAAGTATAAAAATGTAGTTTCCAAGGACATATACAATCTCGAAGATCAATTTGTAGTGGTACATGGTTTCAAATCGAAGGATTTTGCTTTGGGCTATGTTGAATTGCTAAAAATTAACAAGGATTACAAGATTGATGTTGAGAATTTTGTTATTTTGTCGTCAAACTATAAGATCATACAAGTACATAAAAACTTACAAGAGTATAAAGATCAAATTTTAACCCCAAAACCATAAACAAAATGTTTTCAGACAACAAAAAACCTAGAACTATGAGTGAAATAGGAGGACAACCCAACAGAATTGAGAAGAATACTAAGATCAAAGGAGACATAGTTTCCGAAGCAGATTTTAGAATTGATGGTAAACTGGATGGTAATGTAAAAACATCCGGGAAAGTGGTCATAGGTAAAGACGGCTACATCCACGGCAAGGTAGAATGTGTTAATGCTGATATTGAAGGAAGCTTCAATGGGGAATTAATGGTTTCTAACCTTCTTTCTTTAAAATCATCGGCCGTAATAGAAGGAACTGTTTCAGTTTCAAAACTTGCAGTTGAACCCGGAGCGGCCTTTAATGCTTCATGCACCATGAAAGGAAAAGGAGGGACTAGCAGTTCTGCCAGCAGCAGTACCAGCACCAGCTCTAGCAGCTCCTCTTCAAGTGCTTCAAGCAGCGCAGGCAGTTATAAATCGTCTGTAGGAAGTACAAGCTCTAGTAGTGCAAATGAACCAGCGAAAGCCTCCTAGGAAATCAAGCTCGGTTAATTCATATGCCAGATATTCAGGGATTGCCATTCAAATGTTGGCGATCATTGGATTGGGGAGTTATGGCGGCGTAAAGCTAGATGAGCTTTACCCAAATAAATATCACGTATATACGCTTGTATGTTCACTGGCTTCTATTGCCATTGCTATGTATTTGGTAATTAAGCAAGTGAACAATAATTCAAAAAACTGAGAGGACCTAAATGGCCAAAGACATTGGTAGTTTTATTGTAAAATTATTAGGGATCTCGTTGCTGCTGTTTTTTGTGCACTACTATATTCTGGCCCAACTCTTTTCTGGAACGCTTTATATTGCATTGTGGTCTATCTACTGCTTTAATGCCGTTATGGTTTTGGGGGTATATATAGTTCTCAGGTATTACAGCCAAAAACAGCCCGAAAAAATATTCAAATATTTTCTCATTTTAACTTTGGTCAAGATGGCCTTAGTCGTAGTGTTTTTGCTGCCATTGTTTTTGAAAAAATCAGCGCATACGCAACTAGAGATCTTCAATTTTTTTATCCCCTATTTTTTGTTCCTTATCTTCGAAATAATGGGGCTTAACAAATTTCTTCAAAAAACCTGAACAAACTGTGTTATAAGTTTGCCAGTTAGCAGAATGTGTGTATTTTTGCAGCGAATTTTTCAGGAGGTTTTTAAAACAAGAAATTTCAATGCGAACCAGAACTTACAAGGCAATTTTAACCGTCCTTTTTTTATCGCTATTTACCACAGGTTTTGCGGCTTCAAATTCAGAAGAAAAAGATCCCTCTCAGGAGGAGGCTTTTAATGCATCTGAATTAATTTTTCATCACATTGGAGATTCTCATAGCTTCCATGTTTACGGCAGTGACGAAGATCATTTCCCAAAGGCCCTTACAGTTCCTCTTCCCATCATTCTATGGACAGATAGTGGGCTGGTAAGCTTTATGTCCAGTGAGTTTCATCACGACCTGGACGGAAAGGTAATCGTGGAGAAAAAGGGAATGAAGTTTGTCAACCTACACGACAAGATCTATCAACTAAAGCAAGGTGCAACAGCGGTGAATTTTGATGCTGAGCATCATCCTATCAATGCGGCAAAACCCCTGGACTTCTCAATTACCAAGAACGTTTTTTCTATGTTTTTGTCTGTTGCCCTCATCATTCTGATCTTCATCTTCTCAGCGAGATCTTATAGAAAATCGAGTGACAATATGCCTAGCGGAATAGGACGCTTTATGGAGCCTATTGTTGTTTTTATTAGAGATGAGGTTGCTATACCTAATATAGGAGAACAGCACTACAGACGCTATATGCCTTTTTTATTAACGCTCTTCTTTTTCA
>JBFOMC010000279.1:0-8660 GCA_040830565.1 Flavobacteriaceae bacterium | reverse complement strand
GTCGTCTACTGATATTTAGCGGGCAATAATTAGGTACTGGCCTATGGGGTAATTGGCAACACAGCTGGTTGTGGTCCAGTCGTTCTAGGTTCGAGTCCTAGTAGGCCAACGCAGTTGGACTAACCCAGCGAGAAATCGCTGGGTTTTTTTGTGGAGCAAAAATTAGGATGAGAAGCCTGTACCGAGTGGAGCGAAGGTAACTCTAGTAGGCCAACGCAGTTGGACTAACCCTGCGAGAAATCGCTGGGTTTTTTTGTGGAACAAAATTCAGAAGTAGCGGTGAGAGAAGATTTTGGGCAACGTCCAAACCTTTGGGAACAAACTGCAAGGTTATTTCAGTGTTGACGATTAAATTAGAATCGGGGAGGGGTTGGAAACCCCGGTGTAAATTATTCCATGATTATTCAATCGCTTCACTGACATCAAGTGTTGAGGTTTCAATAGGTTTTGTGTTTCAATTTAGGGGATCAACCCTTGTCACTACATTTGAACCAAAGCCCATTTTTTAATACTGATTTCTTTGCAAGTTCAAGAGTCAAGCGCAAATTCAAAAACAAAAATTCTTGAGATAAGGGATTGTTAATTGTTTGCTGCTTATTGATAATTGATTTTGTCAACTGCCTACTGCCTACTGTTATACTAAAGCTCAAGTGTCAAGTTCAAGTTCAAACTCAAAACGAAATAAGCTCTAGTTAGAACTTCCAAACTTTCATCAAAAATCCTCAGAAAACAGTATTGCTAATTGTTAATTGCTTACTGCTTACTGCTTACTGCTGACTGTTTACTGTTTACTGAAACCCCTATCCCTCATAATTCCGATCTTCCTCTTCCCCCAAATCAATATCAGGGTCTTCAGAAGTTTCCTGAGAAGGGTTGGCTTCCTCCGATGAATTTTCAGAGATGTCATCTGCCTCCCAGCTTTCAGGGTTTTCGGTGATTTCCGTGGCAGTTTCTTGCTGAGTGCTCTCTCTTAGCGCATCTTCCGCCTGGTTCCTCGCCAGGATCTCCTCGTCAATCTCATCGAGCATAGTGCTCATTTTTCGCTTGTCTTTGATCATGGCCCAGGTCATGACGAGGCTGGTGGCGATGATAACAAACAATAACACTCCGGATTCAAAAGTTTCAACCCTCGCCTGAGCCGGGATCGCATAAAATAAAAGTACGGTAATAAGACCCCTGGGCGCTATAAACAATTGTGGCAGGATGTCCTTTCCGAAAAAAAGTTTTAAGAGCACAAACCTGATGGCATATATAGAAGCAATGATCAGCAAGCTGATTATGGCCACATTTAAACTGAATAAGGAAGCGATGGCAATGGAAAGTCCGAAAATAACAAAGAAAAAAGTACGGACTACAAAGGCGGTCTCTAATGTAATGATATGCAATTCATGATAGATTTGCTTCATTTTATTATTGTCTAAGAAGACCTGAGTTTTCCCTGGAAAGAATAGGTTAATATTTTTGACAATCAGTCCAAAAATTAAGATGATAATCAGGGAGGATAAATGCATTTTCTTCCCAATGGCATAAAGTAAAAGTAATACGGCAATCAGCAGAAATAATTTGGCCTGACTCTTAATTCGCTGAAAAATAAGAATGATAGCGTAACTAGCCACCACCGCGATGACAATAGTAAGCACCAGATTGCCTGCAAAACCCGCTATACCGGAATCCTGGGCCGGGTCCAGGCCTCCAGCCAGAAAATAGAACATCATAATTCCCATGATATCCGAAAAGGTACTTTCGTAAATATGGAACTCCTTCTTTGCCTCAGTTAGACCCCCAACACTGGGGATAATGATGGCACTTGATAAAATTGACAAAGGTGTTGCGTAAAGCCAGGCAGATTGCATGGTCATGTTTGGAATAAACTGGTAAATGATCAAAGCGGCAACCCAGGCCGATGCCACAAGACCGATAAGCGCGATGGCCATCGATTTCACAATAGGCCATAGTTTTTCCTTTTTTAGTTCTAGTTCCAGGGCTGCTTCCAGAACAATCATGATAAGACCAATGGTTCCAAGAATTTCCAGCGCACCGCCAAATTCTGGCAACGTGGGTTCAAAGTATTTTAATACGTACTGCAGAATTATGCCCAGTACTATGAGCATAAGTACCGAGGGAATATTGGTTTTCTTAGCAATTCCGTTAAACCAAAATGAAATTATGACAATGGCAGATAACTCAATGATGAGGTTGTACGAAGAAAAAATTTCCATGTGCTATTGGTTAGTTTGTACAAAGTTTGAAGGTGGGTGGTTTAAAAATACTACATAAATGCCTAATTGGGATCATTAAACCCACTAATAATAAACTGAGAATGCCCTTGGTTTGGTATAATTAGAATTAAAAAAAGTTGTATATTTGCACCACTGAAAGGATATCTATTGTATTCATGAGGGGACATTTTGTCCCCTCTTTTATTACTGAAACTTAAATAGATACCGCTGATAGAATAGTAAAAAGGATGTTCAAGGATAAGGTAAAAGAGCTTTTAGAGGAGGCTTTAGCGCAGAATGAAGCACTTTTTTTGATCGACTTTTCGGTGAGTCCAAATAATATGATCCATATAGTACTAGACGGAGATCAAGGAGTGAGTCTTCAGGATTGTATCAAGATAAGTAGGGCCATTGAACACAATTTAGATAGGGAAGACACGGATTTCTCCCTGGAAGTAACTTCTGCCGGTGCAACAAGCCCTATGCTGTTGCCCAGGCAGTACCAAAAAAATATTGGAAGAAAATTAAAAGTAAAAACCGGAGCCAGTATCGTAGAAGGCAATTTAACTGAGGTTTCGGAAGAATATATAGTATTGGCGTGGAAGGCCAGGGAGCCTAAGCCGGTAGGAAAGGGAAAAATTACAGTTCAGAAGCAGCAAGAAATTGCATTTTCTGAGATTGAAGAAGCAAAAGTTGTATTAAAATTTTAATTGTAGATCAAAATGGAAAATATTGCGTTGATCGAATCTTTTTCGGAATTTAAAGACGATAAGTTCATAGACAGGGTAACGCTAATGGCAATTTTAGAAGAAGTGTTTAGAAGCGCCCTAAAGAGAAAGTTCGGCTCGGATGAAAATTTTGATATCATCATCAACCCGGATAAAGGAGATTTAGAAATATGGAGGAATAGAGTGGTCGTTGAAGATGGAGAGGTAGAAGATCCCAACGAGGAGATTTCACTTTCAGAAGCGCGTAAAATTGAACCTGATTTTGAGGTAGGCGAAGATGTCTCTGAGGAGGTGAAATTAATCGATCTGGGAAGAAGAGCTATACTCGCCCTCAGACAAAACCTGATCTCTAAAATCCACGAGCACGACAACACTACGATCTACAAGCAATTTAAAGACCTTGAAGGGGAAATTTATACTGCGGAGGTTCATCATATTAGGCATAAGGCTATCATTTTATTGGATGATGAAGGAAATGAAATCATCTTGCCAAAAGATAAACAAATACCTTCTGACTTCTTTAGAAAAGGAGATAATGTTCGAGGGATTATTGAAAGTGTGGAGTTAAAAGGTAATAAGCCTATGATCATCATGTCCAGGACTTCTCCAATCTTCCTTGAGCAACTGTTCTTTCAGGAGATCCCTGAAGTCTTTGATGGTCTTATAACCATCAAAAAAGCGGTTAGAATTCCTGGCGAAAAAGCCAAGGTAGCAGTGGATTCATACGATGACAGAATTGACCCCGTTGGAGCCTGTGTGGGAATGAAAGGTTCTAGAATTCATGGGATTGTACGGGAATTGGGGAACGAAAATATCGACGTGATAAATTGGACCAATAATCCGCAGTTGATGGTGACCAGGGCATTAAGTCCGGCACGGGTCTCTTCGGTAAAACTAAACGACGAGAAAATGACCGCTCAGGTATACCTAAAACCTGAAGAAGTTTCTAAGGCAATAGGTAGAGGAGGACATAATATTCGTCTGGCCGGGCAGCTTACAGGGTATGAAATTGATGTGTTCCGTGAAGGTGTAGAAGAAGATGTGGAACTTACGGAATTCTCCGATGAGATAGATGCCTGGATAATAGACGAGCTGAAGAAGATCGGTATGGATACGGCAAGGAGTGTGCTGGAGCAGGATGTGAATGATCTTATAAAACGTACAGATTTAGAAGAGGAAACTATTTTGGAGGTTGTGCGTATACTAAAGGAAGAGTTTGAAGATTAAGCTATATATTAGCAGCAAATATTAGCATTAGGAATAAAGATTTATGGCAGAAAATGCAACAATAAGGCTTAATAAAGTTTTAAGAGAACTTAATATTTCTCTGGACAGGGCGGTAGATCACCTTGCGTCCAAAGGACACAAGATTGTGGCCAGACCTACCACAAAGATCTCAGACGAAATATACCAGGTGCTCTTAGACGAGTTCCAGACGGACATGAGCAAGAAAGTTGCATCTAAGGAAGTCGGGGAGGAGAAGCGCAAAGAAAAGGAGGCGTTACGAATTCAATTGGAACAGGAGCAGGAAGAGAAAAGATTGGCCAGGGAAAAGAGATCTGCCTCCAGAGAGGTGGTGAAAGCAAAGGCTGAATTATCTGGTCCTAAGCAAGTAGGTAAGATAGACCTGCAACCCAAGAAGACAGAAAGAACAGCTGCCAAGAAATCTGAAGAAGTTGCCCCTAAAGAGGTGGCGAAGCCGGAAACAACGGCTACGGAAGCACCTAAAGTTGAAGAACCTAAAAAGGCTGAACAACCAAAAGAAACACCTCAGCCTGAGGCTCCTCAAGCCATTGAAACACAATACAAAAAACTCTCAGGTCCTAAGATCATGGGAGATAAGATAGATCTGACAAAATTTGATAAGCCTAAGAAGAAAGCCGAGCCGGTAAAAAAGACCGAAGAGGCTGCGGATAAGAGGAAAAGGCGTAAAAGGATTGTGAGTAACAATGGATCTCAAGGAAATGGACGAGGTCGCTCAGGAGCTAAAAAAGGACAGCGTTTTACTTCTACGCCTAAAGTAGAACCTACGGAAGAGGAAGTACAAAAGCAGGTGAGGGAAACCCTCGAAAAATTGCAAGGGAAATCCAAGAAAGGAAAAGGAGCCAAGTACAGAAGGGAAAAAAGAGACCTTCACAGAGAACAGACAGAAAAAGATCTGGAACAACAAGAACTGGAAAGCAAGATCCTAAAAGTGACAGAATTTGTTACTGCCGGAGAAGTTGCTACCATGATGGACGTTCCAACTACAGAGATTATTTCGGCCTGTATGGCTTTGGGCATCATGGTTACGATGAACCAGCGGCTAGACGCTGAAACCCTTTCCATAGTAGCAGAGGAATTTGGTTATGAAGTAGAATTTGTCACGGCTGAAATTGAAGACTCCATTGAGGAAGAAGAAGATGCTCCGGAAGATCTTAAACCAAGAGCACCTATAGTTACCGTAATGGGACATGTTGACCACGGTAAGACTTCCTTGCTGGATTATATCCGCGAAGAAAATGTGATTGCCGGAGAGAGTGGAGGAATTACTCAACATATCGGTGCATACGGAGTGATGTTAGAGAATGGACAAAAAATAACCTTCTTGGATACTCCGGGTCACGAAGCTTTTACCGCGATGAGGGCCAGGGGTGCTCAGGTAACAGACATTGCCATTATTGTGATCGCTGCTGATGATGACATTATGCCTCAGACCAAAGAGGCCATTAGTCATGCCCAAGCCGCAGGTGTACCTTTGGTTTTTGCTATCAACAAAATAGACCGGCCTACGGCCAATCCTGATAAGATTAAAGAAGGCCTGGCCAATATGAATCTTTTGGTCGAGGATTGGGGAGGAAAAATTCAGTCCCATGATATCTCTGCCAAGACCGGAGACGGGATCAATGAACTCCTTGAAAAAGTATTGCTTGAAGCAGAGCTTCTTGAGCTAAAGGCCAATCCGGATAAATTGGCTTCCGGAACGGTGGTCGAGGCATTTTTAGATAAAGGACGGGGTTACGTTTCTACCATCTTAGTGCAAGCGGGTACCTTGGAAATAGGGGATTATGTTTTGGCCGGCACATGCAGCGGTAAGATTAAGGCGATGCAGGACGAGCGTGGCAGAACTATTAAAAAGGCGGGCCCTTCTACACCCATATCCATTTTGGGCTTAGACGTAGCTCCCCAAGCAGGAGATAAATTTAATGTCCTGGAAGACGAAAAAGAAGCTAAACAAATAGCCGCTAAGCGCAGTCAATTACTCAGAGAGCAATCTGTTAGAACACAAAGGCATATTACCTTAGATGAAATAGGAAGAAGGATTGCCTTGGGCGACTTTAAAGAGTTGAACATCATTCTAAAAGGTGATGTGGATGGCTCCGTTGAGGCATTGACAGATTCTTTCCAAAAACTCTCTACGGATGAGATCCAGGTGAATATCATTCACAAAGGCGTGGGGGCCATTACAGAATCGGATGTGCTTTTGGCATCTGCCTCTGACGCTATTGTAATTGGGTTTAACGTAAGACCAATGGGCAATGCCAGAGACATAGCTGATAAGGAAGAGATTGATATCAGGATGTATTCTATCATCTACGATGCCATCAACGATCTCAAAGACGCAATGGAGGGGATGCTTTCTCCGGAGATGAAGGAGGAGATTACGGGTACAGCAGAAATACGAGAGACCTTTAAGATTTCCAAGGTCGGTACTATAGCTGGCTGTATGGTTACCAGCGGTAAAATATTTAGAAACTCCAGTATCAGACTTATTAGGGATGGAGTGGTAATCTTTACCGGGGAGCTAGCTTCGCTTAAGAGATTCAAAGATGATGTCAAGGAAGTTGCCAAAGGCTATGATTGTGGTCTGCAGATCAAAAATTACAATGACATCAAAGAAAGTGATATTGTAGAAGCCTTCCAGGAGGTTGCCGTGAAAAAGACCTTATAATTTCATTTTGCTTTTATAATCAGGATGTCGCATTGAGCGCAGTCGAAATGTGCACGGATCTGTGGTCCAAACCAAGGAGATATCCAAAAAGTAATACTACTTCTTCTCAGGTTTCAGCAGTAGTGAAGCAGGATATTTTTTACGCACTTCCTGAAATTTTCGTTCGGCCTCCAATTTCGTTTTAAATCGACCAATTTGTACTCTATAGGTTGGAGAATCAAACACGATTTTCGAGTACCATCCCGGAAAGTCGACATCCGCTTGAGCCTTCAGATTTTCAGCCTTGGCATAGGAGCCAAAACCGATCTGAATCGTGTAGTAATTCGTGGTAGAATTTACAGCTTTATATATTTTGAGCAACTCGTCAATTCGGTTGTCTTGTTCAACGGAAACCGATCCGTTTTGAGCATTTCCAAAATAAACAAAACTTACTAAAACCAGTATTGTGAGGCGTATTTTCATGGTAAACTCATGTGTTGTTATGGCACTGATTGACAAAGGTAATTTTTTAAAGTTTAAACAGAATAAATCAACCTTATTTAGAATTGATATAAATTAGAAATTATCAAACCCTTAACATTTCCCAAATAAAGTCTATGTCGTATTTTTGTCGTCAATTTGAGCGACGATAAACCAACCTAATTGATCTAGCTTACAGGAATTATCGTGCCAAAATTTCGATAGAAATATTTTGAATATGAAAAAGGTTCCGTACCGCGATCAAATTTCTAAATTTTTTGGGTTCACTTTAGTAGTTTTCCTACTCTTTTCCTCTCCACTTTTTGCACAAGATGAAGCTGCTGCTGACGAAGGTCAGGAGGCAACAGAGGTTGCTGCTGATGGCGATGCCTCTGGCGGAGATCCTGTCAAAGGAAAGCAATTGTTTAATCAGAATTGTGCTGCCTGCCATGCTTTGGAACGTAAGATGACCGGTCCGGCCCTGGCAAATGTAGAAGCACGGCTTGCTGAGGATGAGGGCTTGGATAAAGAATGGCTTTACACCTGGATAAAAAATAGTCCGGGGATGATTGCCGATGGGGATGCCTACGCCACCAAAATCTACGCAGAGTATAATCAGGCGGCAATGACTGCCTTCCCAACCCTATCTGATCAGGATATTGATGATATTTTAGCCTACACGGCAGAACCTCCAAAAGTTGCTGTTGCATCAACCACCGCAGCAGGCGATACCGCTGTGGCAGCAGAATCGTCAGGGATTTCCAACGAGATAATTCTTGGGGCTTTGGCCGTAGTCTTTGGTCTGCTTGTAATTATGCTCATGTTGGTGAGAAATACCTTGAACAGGATTGCAGAAGCCAGCGGGGTGGTATTGGAAAGAGAAAAGGCGGAAAAAGGAACCCCCATTTGGAAGGCCTTTGCTCAAAATCAGTTTTTGGTCTTGTGTACTGCTATCTTCTTGTTACTTGCAGGAGCCTATTTTGCTTATGGATGGATGATGCAGTTAGGTGTGGATCAAGGATATGAACCTATTCAGCCAATTCATTACTCGCACAAGATACACGCTGGTGATAACAAAATAGAATGTAAGTATTGCCACTCTTCGGCGCGAGTGTCTAAACATTCAGGGATACCTTCATTAAATGTCTGTATGAACTGTCATAAATCCATTTATGAGTATAAAGGTAATCCTGAAGGCCCATGCGCAGAGGATCTTGCTAATGGTTATACCAATGAATTATACACTGCCGAGATCAAAAAACTATACAAGGCTGTTGTATTGGACGAAGAGAACAAAAGATATACGAGTGAAACGCAGCGTGT
>JBFOMC010000278.1:0-3175 GCA_040830565.1 Flavobacteriaceae bacterium | reverse complement strand
CTTTAAATCAAAAACCAACCTAAACACATGAACTTATTTATGACACAATTAAAATTGTCTTTTTCATAGCAATTTGTATATATAACAACCCATCAACAAAATACCCTACCTAAATCCTGATATTTTTTTAAATAATTTTTTAACTATCTGAAAAAGAGATGATTATATTGCTTCTTTTATTGCGCAAGTGTAGGTCGTAAAAGTGATTTCATAGAAGATTAAAGCCCAAATTAATCCATAGAGTCTAAAATAACCTTGATATCATCCTCAGTGGTATGCGGATTAATAAAGCAAAATCTGGCAACTGTTTCAAAGCCATCTTTAGTTTTCCACTTTGTCGGTGTTACCAGGGCCACCCCATCGCTGTGATTCTTGTAGGTCCAGTTGCGATAATCCTCCGGGCTCCAGCCTACTCTTCTAAATAACACACAAGACAGGCTTGGAGCTCTTACCAACTCTACATTTGCCCGAGCTTCAATTAATGATCCGGCGAGATTCGCGAGTGAAATTCCCTGTTCTACCGCCCATTTGTATCGATCTGTACCATGAGTGGCAAGTGAAAACCACAAAGGCAAGCCTCTGACTCTTCTGGTTAATTGTATTTGATAATCTGCAGGATTGAAACCGTGTGCTCCTTCATCCTTAAAAATATCAAGGTAAGACCCTTCCTGAGCGTGAGCAGACCTGGCCAACTCAGGATTCCTGTATAAGATAGCACCACAATCATAGGGAGAGAACATCCATTTATGCGGATCGATGGTAATACTATCCGCCTGCTCAATCCCATTGAACAAATGCCTTACAGAATCTGCCAACAAGGCACCTCCTCCATAAGCTGCATCGACATGAAACCAAAGATCTTCCTTTTTGCAGATTTCAGCTATACCCGCCAAATCGTCCACAATTCCGGCATTGGTAGTTCCTCCGGTAGCCACAATAGCAAAAACCCTTTTCCGCTCAGCTACGTCTAAGGAGTCAAGCCTATCCTTCAAAGCATTTGAGGTCATAAGGTCTTCGGTTTCTACCAGCAAAACCTCCGCATCAATAACTTTAGCCATCGCTTTTATGGATGAGTGAGCCCCAATTGAGGTTAGAACAATGCCCTTTTCACCCTTGTTTTTATCCTCCCTTCGCCAAAATTCCCTGGCAGTGACCATTGCAGATAAATTGGCTGCTGTTCCTCCGCTGGTAAATACACCAAAGGCACCTTCGGGCAATCCAGCGAGTGAGACCAGCCATTTAATGGCCTCATTTTCACAGAAAATGCCCCCTGCCCCTTCCATCCAGTAGGCCCCATGAATGCTAGACGCAGAAGTAACCAGATCGAACATGATGGCAGCCCTGGTAGGTGCGGCCGGTACAAATGCCAAATGTCGTGGATGATCAATCGGCACAGTGGCCTTTGCCAAAACATCTTTGAACAATTCAAAGGCCTTTTCCCCACCAATACCGTCTTTGGTGATAGTCTCTCCAACCATTTGCTTCAGTTCTTCCGATGATTTTGGCTTTCCTAATTCCGGCGAAGTATTTGTTATACGGTCTATGGCATACTTCATGACATCTAAAGTCATTTCTACCAATCCTATATCAATATTGTGCATGGATAATTTTTTGCCAAAAATACGGCCGATTGGATAAATGAAAGATGACAGAAGTTAGTATTTCACTACAAAAAACTCCGATTGTAGGGGCTGAAGGGCTTCGATAAGTTGTGGAATAAGGTTTTCTCCCAACTCCAGATACATTTCGGAGAAATTGAGATGCCTTTCCTGAAGAGATTGGCCGGGAAATAATTCGTTCTGAATATCGGTCATCCGTACCACCTGATCCTTTAGTTTGCGCTTTTGAGCCTTTAATAGTCTCTTTTCCAAGTGATCAAGCCCCTTTTTCTGCTTTACTTCCTGGGCTTTGACTGCACCAAAAAAGGATTTATCTGTGGCCTCGGCCATTTGATAGAGTGCCTCAAATTGCTGCTCTAAATGCTTTTTTTGAGGGGAGAAATTGATGTCAATATTGGATATTTCCCTAATTTTCTTGTTGATAAGGCTATTTTGTTTGAGAAACAGATGATCTACTTTAATGCCCAATTTTTCCAATTTCTCATACTGTTTCCGAGAAATGAGCAAGGCAGAGTTTCTGAGAAGCAATATCGGAAAAGCAACTTCCATTGCCTTAAAACTAGCTTTTAGTTCTAACCAATACGCCAACTCTCCCCCACCTCCTATGTAGCACAGATTGGGGAGTATCACCTCCTGATATAATGGGCGGGCGACAACATTAGGTGAAAAGCGCTCCGGATACTCTTCTAATTCACTTTGTAATTCCGACCTTGTAAAAGAAAAGTCGGTATTGACTGCATAATACCGTTCGTCCTCCTTTACGATCCGTTCTCTGATCCCATCACGCAAATAGAAATAATTTATCTCACGAGGATTCACCTGTATTCCGTAATTCGCAGGAAGTTCTTGAAGCTTGTCAATACTTTGTTCCACCTGAATAGCTGCGGAATTTTCAAAAATATCCTGCTTCGCATAAGGAACTAGCAACCCTTTAAGGGTTTTGTGATCTCCATCAATAATGACCAGCCCGTATTCACCAAAAAGTTCATTGGCCAGATATCTGGTAGCTGCACTCAAATTGTCGTTCGCTAAATAAGAACGCCTAAATAGATCCAGAAGGTATTGGGCATTTTTACTTTTACCTAGCTCTATAGAAAGGCGTTCCAATACGGCATCGAGCCCCTCAGTAGAAAGTCGCCCAACGGCTCCCGCTGCCTCTATATTCCACTGAAACTTCTTCCCTTTAAAGTTGAAGTAGTTGATCTCATCAAAATCATGATCCTCGGTAGCCATCCAATAAACCGGCACAAAATTAAAATCAGGATAGGCCTTTTTCAGTTCTGAGGTAAGATTTATGGCGCTGATTATCTTATACAGGAAATACAGAGGACCGGTAAATAAATTCAATTGATGCCCTGTGACTACCGTAAAGCTATTAGCTTCCTGCAGCTGTCTAATGTGCTCTTTTGTCTTTTTTGAAGCATCCAGGTCCTGGTATTGCTCTTCAAGTGCCTTGTAGAGTACCTTACGATGAGGGGCGGGAAAATTTGCTTGTTTCTCAACAATCTGTGCTTCATCAAAGCTTGCTTTACCAACACCACCGTGGATGATACCGG
>JBFOMC010000277.1:0-8913 GCA_040830565.1 Flavobacteriaceae bacterium | reverse complement strand
TGCAGTACGCGTTCTAACAAAGATTTTTGGTCTAATAAGTATTCAAATTCCTCCAGAGCCGTCCACAGATTATGTGAGGTCTGATTTAGGGCTTCCTCTACTGCCTTGTCTACATCTAAATATTGATCCTTGATCTTTTCCGCTACCTCTTTACCCTTAGAAGTAAGAGAGATAATATTCTTTCTCCTATCTCCCTTATCTGGTTTTTCCAGGACTAGCCCTGCCTTTGCCATTTCCCGGACTATTTTGGATACCGAAGGATGTGAATGCCCAATTTCTTTGGCAATGGCCGTGATAGACTTTTTTTGGTTGTTTGATAATACATAGAAAACGGGAAACCACTTTGGCTTTAAATTAACCCCATAAACGCGATACAGTTGTGCAGCATCATCAGACATGCGCTCGTTTAGCAAACGCAATCTACTGCCCAATGCCATTTTTCCAACTTTATTGAAAAACATATTTATACTATTAATTACGTAACTGATTACGTAAATATAAAATAATAATAAAAGGCTAACAACATTATTGACATATTTTTTTGGAATGGTTTTTGGTATTTTTTTCACATGACCATTAACATGAATTTCTTTGGCAGATTAAGTCTGGGGCTAAGCCTTTTAATAGCTATGGCCTGCACCCGGCAGGCTAATAATCTTAGTTCGCCAACTTCTCAACAGCCAGAAACGGAGCAGCTAAATACTCCTTCTACTCCTAGCGGTTCTGAGGTGGTTCTTGAGTATAGAAATAAGGCTAATATCCTTGCCTATTTTGATCAACTGATAGCAAATAAACAAATTATTGTAGGGCAACATTGCGGAGACGGATTAGACCAGGCAAATGATTATTACCAGGAGTACGTGAGCAGGCTGGCGGCAAGGACCAACAAATATGTTGGGATCATGGGAGCAGACCTTGGATTCTTCCCTAGCCTAAATTATCCTATCCATACTTTGGTAGATCACTGGAACGAAGGTGGGTTAATTGCCCTGAGCTGGCATGCAGATAACCCCTTTGCCGAAGGCTATGATGCATATTGGGACACCGTTGAAAATAAGGATGCCATTGATTTAAAATCCCTTCTGAGATCAGCCAGGGAAAGCAAAGAAAAATCTTCTTACAGGCAGGAGGTAGATGCCATTGCAGGTGTTTTACAACGCTTGAAAAAGGCAGGCATTACAGTGATATGGAGGCCTTTTCATGAGATGAACGGGGATTTTTTCTGGTGGGGAATTAACAATTACAATAATACAGCAACCAATATAGCTGACTTTAAAAAGCTGTGGCAAGACCTCTACAATACCTTAACTTACGACTACGATTTAGATAACCTTATTTGGACTTATTCTGTGATACCTTATTTGGGGTGGAATGCTGGGGTTACTACCTATTATCCTGGATCTGACTATGTAGATCTGGTAGGTATGGACTACTACGGACAACAGCCAGATTTCCCGGGTTTTAATGAATTAAGATCCCTTGGTAAAACCATCGTAATGAGTGAAGTTGGCCCTAAGGATGAAGCCTACGGTAATTGGAATGAATTAGAATTAGCCTATACTCTGGCAGGCAAAGCTGCATACTTTTTACAATGGCACAGCTGGTCTGAAGCAGATGTTGCCATAAAAGACAATCTCAAATCTAACTTAATGATGAATAGCCATACCGTCATTACAAGAGATGAGTTACTGCAAGACTAATTCCTCATTAATTAGTGCCGTAAGCAAATCGATCTCCCTTAGTGCTTCTTTATATGTATCATCTTTTTCCAGCATTACTTGCATAAGGATCTCTATAAGGTTTTGAAACTCATAGGTGTATAGCTCTTCTGGCTTTTGAATTACACCGGTGGACCATTTTACTGTACTGCTTAATGCAGGGGCTGCATACCGCATCATGGCGTCATAATGAATGTTTTCAATTCGGTTGATATGCATATAGGTTTCTTCTAATTCCCGGGTCCCCTTAACAATCTTGGTATTCTGAAGCAGCTTTATTTCACCGCTATTGACCATGGTCTCATAAATGTTGCCACGGCGGTCGAAATCAGAATAATTGGTAAGTTTTCGGGCGATCATTCCAAGGGTGTCCAGCTTATCTCTATCATCGTTCTCTACTATTTCACTGGCATAGGCAAACTGTAGCATATGTAGATCATTATAACTCATCTCATTTTCTATTGAAGCTCTGTCTTTGGAGATCTGATCTTTGATATTCTGATAGTATTTAATTTCGGCTTCTTTATTAATTCGATCCTCATTCCAACTGTCTACCCGAAATGCTAGACTGATACCGATCATAACCAATAATATTTCTCCAACGGCATACAAAAGATATCTTTTTAAGTTCCCTGACTTAATTAATTTCTGCCTTATTTTCCTAAAAAATTTCATTTGTAATTCCGAATAGACATTTGCATTTGCATATGGCAGGTTTACAAGCTAGCAGTGAGCAATAGAATTAGACAAGAATATCAAATGAAACACTGAAGGACTCTAGTCCAACTTATTCCAGACTTTTTCTATCAAAGCTTTGGTAGCCCGAATACCATCAGCTTCGCTGAGTCCACTTCCTTCGTACTCTATACCAATATACCCTTTAAACCCGGAGTCTTTTACCAATTGCAATAATTTGGAGTAGGACAACAAAGTTTCATTTCCGTTTGCATCAAAATTATAAGACTTGGCACTGACCCCCTGGGCATAAGGAAGGAAGTCGGATACTCCTTCATAATGATCATATACCTCGGTGCATTTATTATCCATTGTACTGCCCCATTCGGCATTCAGGCACCAATTCCCAAAGTCGGGAAGTGTCCCCAAATAAGGATTGTCTACCTCTTTAATGATTTCTGTAATATATTTTCCGTCTGAGGTATGTAGGCCGTGATTCTCTATAAGGACATAAATCTCTTGCTCCGCTGCATAGGCCGATAATTGGCCAAGACCGTCAACCAGGGATGCCTGGAGTTCTTCCCTACTTCCTTTTCCAAAGGCGTTTACGCGAATAGAATGACAACCAAGTATTTTGGCCGCATGTATCCATTTATGGTGGTTTTCTACCGCAGTCTTCCGCGCCTGGTCTTTTAAATCTCCGAGATCTCCCTCGCTGTCTACCATGATCAAAAGACTTTTAACTCCAACATCATCTGCTCTGCTCTTCATCTCACCCCAAAACTTCTGATTGGTGGCATTTTTTACATAAAACTGATTTACGTACTCTACGGCCGAAATATCGAATTCATCTTTCGTAATCTTTGCAAAATCTTCCGCTTTGATCTCTCCTTTTTGAAGTGCCCTATGGAGTGACCACTGTGCCAGAGAGATTTTTGGTTTTTTTTCTCCCAGAAGCTTAGCCGAGGCGAAAGCTGATGATGTTGGTAAACAAAGCGCCGTGGTGCCGAGTAGGGAATTCTTTATAAAGATTCTTCTTGAGTTCATTGGACTTGAGTTGTTGAGGTTTTATTTCTCTTACTTACTATTTCTACGATCCAGTAGATTAGTTGCCCTATCCCACTAATAAAAATAAAAAGGAGTATCCAGACGACTAAAAGATTGTTTTCTTTGAGATTAGGATTTTGAACTGCGTGTAGGATGTAGAAGATCAAACTGGATAAGGAGAGTATTATGGCCAGAAAGATAAAGAACATAAAAAAACCAATTCCCCCCATGATAAATGACCTAGAGGGGTCTCCCGAACCTTCCATTTCCATACTATTTTGCATTAGGGACAAAAAGAAAGAAATATAAGCTCCAATGGCCACTAAGATGACCAGAAGCGGCGCAAGTGCAAAAAAACCTTGCCAAAATTTGTTGTGTAACATGATCTAAGTGTTTATATCTAAATGTAGTGAATTAATTTAATCATCGGAAGTGGTAACTTACTGACTTACCCTTCTTTAAACGATTATTTTATTCTATTTTCTCTAACTCCCGTTCAATTTCCCTACTCACTTCTTCAGCAAGATTTCTAATTTGTTCTAGCCGTGATAGCTGCTCCCTATTGCTTCCAAATTTGAGTAAAACCATTTTCCAAAACTCCTTATTTTCCCTTAGTTCCTCCAAATCGATATTATCCAGGTAGGATATATTCTGAACATTCAGCCCCAGACTGGAAAAGCCCTCAGGATTAATGAACAAGGTCTCTACAAAGATCGGGGTTATTAACTCATCGGTAACCAGTCGGGTAGTGCTTTCACCGCTATTTTCCTCGGCATTTCTGTAGTAGTCGAAAACATGCTGGCGTAGTTTTTCATTTTGCAAAAAACTCATCCGGCCGGAAGACACAGCCTCATCAAAAATCCCACTATTGCTTTTAAAATAATTGTCGATTACAAAGTCGAAGGACTCTTGTATAAACTGTGCCCTATCAACTTCTGTCGGCCGTTCTAGTTGTTGAATCAGACTGTCGAGCTTTTTTAATCGGTTTGAGGTGGATGTAGCATTATTTTGAATCTGTAGTATGTCTAGCTTAATTTCACTATTAAGATTTTTCAATAATGAGATTTCTTGTTTCCGGATTTTGCTAGATTCACTGTAATTGTTGATTTGCAAGGCAATTAATATCCCTATAACAACCAGGACGATTTCGCCAATAGCGTAGAAAATATATTGACTGAATTTATTTTCAGAAAGTAAACGCCGACGGATTTTTCGAAAGAACTTGATCACCTTTATTTGTGTTTAGACAAAAATAATGGACTCAAACCTGCACTTATGTTCAAGATCCATTTGATCAATTATATTTTTTTCAAGTTATCAAATTTTGGTAAATAGGATATCCCTTTTTATTCCATCTTCTTCGAAGGCCATAAATTGAAGCTTAGTTGCTTTTTCGTCAAGATAGAATTTAAGTTTTCTGTACATTCCTTCAGGTAGTCCCGGATATTCAAAGGTATTGTTTCCAATATAGTTGAAACTTACGCCAAAGACTTCGTTGCTAAGCCACAGAAGTTCATCTTTCTCAAAAACTTCGCGTTCTTCTCCGGTATCTTCATTTTTATAATGACCAACAAGGCGGGATATCGAATCAAAAGAGGCTTTCAAACGTTCACTCATATTACACTCAAAATGAACTTTTAACATCTCACCATCTTTGTCTACATTAAGGATTCTACTCCTTGCCCCTTTTAGAGATGCGGTTGCATCTTTCTCTATGTATGGATCTCCGGTGAAATATATTTGAGTTACCAGACTTTGATAGCCAGGCGCCGATACCATCATATGAAAATGGGCTGGTCTTATCGTCCCGTCACCCACATCATACGGAACGGGCATCTGTGTTTTAAAACTATACCTGCCGTCTTCATCGCAAAAGCTTGTTCCTCTATACAAGAATTTATCAGAATCATTGTCATAAACTTCTTCTGCTGAACAATGCCAAAGCTCTATTTTCGCATTTTTGTAAGGCGTTTTACAATCTTTATGTCGTACCACACCAGATAGTTCTACCAAATCTCCGGACAGGCCTTCCACGACCAAATTATTGCGAACGGGACTCCCAGGTCTGTAAAACGGCCCTAAAATGTCTGTTGTGGTTTCACAATCCCCTACATAGTGATCTCCATCAAATTTGATAAAACCTGAGGTTGTCATTGCTATGGCACTAAGTCCACTCAGTTTTGCAAATGTTCTTCTTTTCATGATACGATGCTTTTAGCGTTAGACAAATACAGGCTTATTTAAGGTCAGGTTAATGGTAATTGGGCAAACCATTTTGCCAATGAATCCCAGCCCGGTACAGAATATTGAAGCAAAATAACGGAGTGCACAAAGAGATATAAACAAAAGGTTATAGGGAACACCCACCTCCCTTGTTTTTGTTTTCTTTCAGCTATCATAAGGCTGGCTAACAAGGCATAAACCAGGGCAATGGTCATCAAATAGCCTTCGGGGGCGAAACCTGCTTCCGGGAAAAAAGTATAAAGAATAAACCGGACCAAGGCGGGTTCTATAAGCACAATCCCTGCTACAATCATGCCTCTGGCATGGATCTGCATCTTTTTTCGATAGTAAATGGCTACGCCATACCCAAAAGTAAAGATGATCAGATCCTTAAAAGGAATCCATAAACTAAGCCCCAGATTTTCTTCTTCCCCAGTAATTCTGCTATGGGCCAGGAGGGCTATGGAGATAAAGATCAGAGGGACTAACAGATAGGAAAACTTGCCAATAATTCTGTGGAGCTCAAATTTCTTTTTCCGTATTAAAATGGGCTGTGTGATAAGACACAGGATCCAAATGACCGCCAAAACTGCGTGGAAGTGGAAATAAAAGCTAAAATCAGCTGTTCCGTCAAAAAATTTGGAGAAATAGGAAGGCCAAAAGCCAACTATAGCCAAGATAAAAAGGCCAATAAAATAATACTCTGCGGTTCTAAAGGAAAAAGGTAGTATTCTCTTGGTTTTCATCTGTTGGTGGGTTCCTTTAAATATAATGAAAAATGTTGTTCGAATCTGTGGGGTTCATTAAAACAAGACCCAGGTTTCCCCGGGCTTTGCTTTAATGTTGGTCAGTTTATGGAAATTCATCAAGCAATTATTGCCTATCTGCGGCCTTTACCTCTCCTGATGTACCACTAAGGTCCCCTCGAAAACTCCAAAGTTCTGTTCTCTGGCCATCAGTAGTATCGGCAACATCTTTTAAGAACCCGGCAAAACTGCCTTCGCCATGTACTGCCTCATAGTCCTGGGGAAATTTGTCCTCTTTGCCCATCCAGGCCATACTATCAAAAAAATCAACCCATGCAAAGTCCAAACCATCCATATTGTTTAACTCATTGGTATAGGCCCCATGAATCTGATCTGCCCTTTTCTCTGCATAAACTTTGTTCACTTTTGCGAGAACCTTGTTAAAGAAGTCCATGTCCTTAAAACGTTTAATATCAATCATAAAAACAGACAGGTTTTTTAAGGTAAAATCTTTAGAAAAGTTAGAGAATTGTGGATGGAATTTCCAATAATTCACGTCTACCTCATTGGCTAAATGAGGAACCACATTGGTATCCCAGTCATTATCATGATCGCCTGCCGCTGGTCTGCCATCCATAGCGCTCCAGGGTAGTGGCCCCATATTCCACATATATCTACCGGCATTTTTACCGCTATTGACGGTATACACATTAACCTGGTAAGGACCTTCCGGATGAAATTTCTTGTTATGCGCCGCTAGGGCTGTTTCAAAGGCTTTGGTATGCCCAGGTGCTACAGTAAGCATTACATTCTGAAACACAAGTGGTTCTTGATACTCCTGAGACATGAGTAATAAAGGAGTCATTAATAATAAGCAAAGTAACTTTTTCATTTTTCTATAATTTAATTAGTTAATATTTGTTTCATTCAGGTTTAAAAACAGGCAGCCAAACTTATGACAGCAGCTTGGTATGGATTTTCGTTACTTGGTTGCTAACTCAGAAAATCTAATTACTACATGGTCAATAATTCCCCCGAAAACGTCTAAGCTGCCCGTTTATATTTAGTCTATCCCTTAATAATTCGCGGTATTGCGTTTAAAAGTTATTCCTCATCGCTCATCGCTTCCTCAGCCATTTTCGCCGCTTCAATTTCCTGCATTGCAGTAACAAATTGGGACAAATCATAATAAGCATGTTCCTCGACAATCTTGTTACCCACAAATTGGGCAGTCACATGTACGGTAATGGTTAGCTTTTTGCTGTTAGCCGCCAAGGTTCCCTCCCAGGTTCCCCAAAAATTCACCCATTTTTCGTTCTTATCATCAATAACCATTTCATAGAAAATATCCTTATCTAAAAAGCCGTAGCTAGAAGTGGCTTCGAGATTGGTTTTCATTCCCTCCAAAGCCTCTTTCGGGCTAGATTCTTCGGTGGTGTTATGAGAGACCTTCGCGGTATCTGCATAATGTGATAGCCAAGATTCCCAATTACCTTCGTTGTAGTCATTAATATGAGCTTTAAAAGTGTCTATTTCTGCCGAGGAATTAGTATATCGAGGTGGACCAGGCTGACAGGCCATAAATACTGCTATAAGTCCCAATAGAATTAATTTTTTCATTTTTTTGGTTTTATGTGTTCGTAATAATCTTTAATTGGTTGGTGAATATCCCATGTCTGGTCTTACACTGCCCTCAACCTGTTCATAATGGATGAGCTCACCCATAAAGCTGTTGAACATATTGGCCCACTCTTCTCCTAGCAACTCATTATTAGTTGCGGTCCTTTGTGCATAATCCCCGGCATCCTTAGCTGCAACTGCCACCATATAGAAAGCCCCTCTGGTACCAAATCCACTTCTGTATACGCGATACTCAAATTTGGATCCCTTACTCTCAAAAAGCTGTTTTATGTCTTTTACTTTTTGTTTTACTGCAGCCGCGTTTGAGGGAGTATAGTGGAAGTAATGAAACTTTCGATAATTCTGACCTTCAGGAGTCTGGGTAATGCCTCCAGGCATATACGATAATTCTTTATCAAGTAGGATGACATAGTTATGTTCTATATCATAGCACTTGTCCATTTTATCAAATAAGGCTTTCATGTTATCTGCGCCCATTTTTTCCTCCAATTCTTTGAAAACGGGTCGTTGAACATCGGCCAGGGAGCTGATAGGACTTACCCATAGGTAGCGATTATCCGATGTAGTGGAGACCAGAACATTGAGGTCCTTAATTTGATGTGTTTTCATGTTATCGGTAAGCTCCTTACTAACAGCTTCGTATGCCGGAACCATTCCGGGTTTTATGACGTCTTCGTGTACCCAAAAGGCCTGAACTTCACTCTGTGCATGTGAAAAATTTAGTAGTAGCGCGAACGCCATTCCCAGAAGAAAATTTAGTTTTTGTGTTCTCATAATGGTGTAGTTGTTAATTTTGATTATTGATTATTGATTATTGATTATTTTTTTAGCTTACTGCTTACTGCTTACTGCTTACTGCTTAC
>JBFOMC010000276.1:0-23545 GCA_040830565.1 Flavobacteriaceae bacterium | reverse complement strand
TTGAGAATGCAAAGTGGTCTTGAGTGGGATGAGGATTACAGCAGTATTTCTGATGTAACCAGAATGTTGTTTCTGGATTCTGATATGACCCTTGCACAGGCAAACAAGGAGGTTCTAGCCGGGCCCACGGAGATATGGAATTACTCTTCAGGCACCTCGAATTATCTCTCTGGTGTTCTGAGAACGATTTTGGGCAATTACGAGGATTATCTCAACTTTCCATATACACAGCTTATAGACAGAATAGGCATGCATTCTATGTTGCTTGAAACGGATTTGAGTGGAAATTTCGTCGGTTCTTCCTATGGGTGGGCCAATACCCGGGACTGGGCGAAATTTGGCTTATTATACCTTCATGAGGGGTCTTGGAATGGGGAACGATTATTCGCTCAGGATTGGGTCAAATACGTTAGCAAACCCACCCTACATTCTAACGGAACTTACGGAGCTCACTTTTGGTTAAATGCCCATGGCAAATACCCAGGAGTCCCCAAGGATCTTTATTCTGCCAATGGCTACCAGGGACAATATGTCTTTATCATTCCTTCCAAACATCTGGTTATTGTCAGGACGGGATTAGCTGAAACGCCGGATTTTGATTTAAATAGCTTTTTAAAAGGTATTTCTGATGCTATTGAATAGCAGGGCTAAACTGCCAATAATACCGTTATAATGGGTGTTGAAAGGCATATCAGAAGGGTGTTTAATCTTGCCATATATCATAAAACGATCACAATACCACAAAAACTGTGAGTTTCACAACAATAATTTCTAAAAAGCCCATTCAGGTCGTAAGTTTACTATGTATTAATCAAGGAGTTAATTTTTTCATTTTCATATAGTGTTCTCGTAAAAGAGCCCTAATCTAAAAGATAGGGCTCTTTTTGGTTTTTAAGGTTGCCAAGATAATTGATGAGATTGCTTCGCCCTTGGAAGGGCTCGAAATGGCACATAAACGGTTTAAAATTGTAACCGCACTAACTCTTAACTCTTAACTCCTAACTGAATTAAGGTATCCATTTATTTTTCCCAAAATCGGGTTTTCTTTTCTCCAAAAAGGCGTTTCTACCTTCTTTAGCCTCATCCGTCATATAGGCCAGTCGGGTAGCTTCCCCCGCAAACACTTGCTGCCCCACCATACCGTCGTCGGTAAGATTCATTGCAAACTTGAGCATTTTGATAGAAGTTGGTGATTTGGCCAGAATTTCTTGTGCCCACGCGAAAGCAGTATCTTCTAATTCTGAATGGGGTATAACAGCATTTACCATCCCCATTTCCAAGGCTTCCTGGGCCGAGTAATTCCTCCCCAGGAAAAATATTTCTCTTGCCTTTTTCTGTCCTACTAATTTTGCCAAATAGGCAGATCCGTAACCTCCATCAAAGGAAGTTACATCAGCATCTGTTTGCTTAAAGATTGCGTGCTCCTTGCTGGCAAGGGAAAGATCACAAACCACATGCAGGCTATGTCCGCCTCCAACGGCCCAACCAGGAACTACTGCAATGACTACTTTTGGCATAAAGCGAATTAATCTTTGTACCTCAAGGATGTTTAGTCTGTGCATGCCATCTTCTCCTACATAACCCTGGTGACCACGGGCTTTTTGGTCTCCCCCACTACAGAAGGAGTATACTCCATCCTTAGAAGAAGGCCCTTCTGCGGAGAGGAGTACAACGCCAATTGATGTGTCTTCCTGGGCATCGTAAAATGCCTCGTAGAGTTCACTGGTAGTTTTGGGTCTGAAAGCATTGCGCACATCGGGTCTGTTGAACGCTATTCTGGCAACACCGTTGCTTTTCTTATAGGTGATATCTTCGAATTCCTTAACAATTTTCCAGTCGGGTTGTGTCATTTCATTTAGGCTTAGGGCAATAAAGATAGGATTCTTTACAATATTCGGCAGCAATTATCCAGCTGCATTATTTTTGGCATTTTTAGATGCTATCCATTTAGCGAGATATTTACTGCTCATCATGGTATGATGTAATAACATCCCTCCGATAAAGTTATTAGCTCTGTACTGTTCTTTATGATGTTGTAAATCTTCTAGTTTTAATTTAAGAGCAGCTTGTAATTGCTCTTTATTGAAATTTTTATTTATTATATCGACACCTTTTCGCTGCCTTGATTCCCAATCCGTTTTATTCCGATACAGACCAACTGCCTCTTCTACAAAGGCTTCCTTGTCAAAGCCTGAAGCCTTGGAAAGGGTGTTGTCAAAAATTCCCTCAGCGGCTATCTGAGTCATAGCAGAGGGTGTTCCCAGGGTCATGGCTCTTACGATCTTTCCCTTTAAACCGGCACCATACCGCAAGGCCGCGAGGTTTACACGCGCTTGCGACAGTACTTTATCGATGTCTTCAACCCAGCCGTGAACCAAGAAAGCTGTATTAGGGTCATTTAATTTCATAATAGATTCGGGCAAATAGGCGCCGTAAATATGTAGTTCAGTTTCCGGAAGCTGCGCTTTAATAAGGGGCCATACTTCCCTTTTTAACCAATGAATTGCATCTGTATTTGGTGTGTGCTTTCCGGTACCAATAAAAACAAAATGTTTTCTTGCCTCAAAGGGAAGCCAGGAACCTGCCTTTATTTCCTTTATAGTATCTAATAAGAAGGGCAGATGCAGCAGTAAGGAATCGGATATTTCCAAATGTTCTTGAAGCAGTTCCATTTCGTAAGATGAAATAATTAATGACAAGTCGCATCTGTAGATACTTGCTATCTCTCTTTTGGTCACTTCATTTTGAGTCCAGTAGCTAAGATTGAAAAGCTCATTTTGTTTGAGCGCCATCTTCCGGCTATGCCTTAGGGAATGGAGATCTTCCGTATCTAATATCCTGATAGCTTCAGGAGCATATTGAGCCACCCTCCAACCGAACTGTTCTTCGATGATAAACCGATCAAAGATGACAATATCTGGTTTCAGGCCTTCAACAAAAGAATCAAAACTCTCGTCGTTCAACAGGATCAATTGTTTCTCAATGCCCAGTTCCTGAAGAGCTGCTGACCGTTCAGTTTCTTTAGCAGTACTTGCAAATGTTAGCTTGCATTGCCAATGGAGGAAACAGTTTATCAACTCCATCATTCGCGTACCCGCAGCTGTGGCCTTTGGTTCTGGCCAATTGAGACCAATAATTAGAACAGTGGAAGATTCCATCAAATTTGGCAAGTTGTGATTTACCTACATGCGCGCTGCAAACTTTTGGGAAATACTTAGTCTGAGTTTACGTTCATAATCCTCCTCGAGCCATTCCTTGTAGTTTTTGGTATTGTTCATAATACAATACGAATACTGGCGAACCCTATAGGCTATTTCTTCTTTTAATTGCTTCGCCAGGACACGAGCGTCAAAGACGTCCTCGCTGTTTTCAACACAGATCTGAGCGTGTTGTTCTATACTGCGCTCCAAAACTGTTTTTGACTTTAATCCCTGTGCAAAGACCTTTTTGTACTCAGCCTTAACATCAAACTCTATATTCTCAGAATTGCTGAATTTGGCTCTAAGTTCAGGAGGCATTTCGTAAACAAACTCCCGTTCAATATCCTCATCATTCTTGATATTTTCAAGAAAGAAATCCGGGAAGTGAAAGATCTCCTGCCAATCTATTGGAGCTTCCCATAAACCAAAACGCGCAATGTTATTTCCCAGGTCAACTACCGTAAACTCAGATTTATTGGGTAGAATACGAGACCCCCTTCCAATCATTTGAAAATAAAGAGTAAGTGATCTTGTTGCCCTATTCAAAATAATAGTTTCTACCGTAGGTTCGTCAAAGCCGGTGGTAAGAATACTGACAGAGGTCAAGATCGCATCAGGGGTTTCGGCAAACCATTCAAGAATTGCTTTCCGCTCCGAGGCACTGTTCTTATTGTCTAAATGACGAACCTTGTATCCTGCTTTTTTAAACGTTTCGTAAACATATCTGGAGGTGTTTATCCCATTGTTGAAGATCAAGGTCTTGGTGCCTTTGGCAATCTCTTCATAAGCGCTCAATAGCTTCCCAAGCATGTTCTGATTCCCATAAAGCTCATCTGAGGATTTAACCGTATAATCACCGCTAATACCAAGTTTAAGAGATCTAAGGCTTACATCGTAGTTGTACACATTGGCCTTGGCGAGAAATTTTTTCTCTATTAAAGATGCTATAGACTCCCCAACAATCAACTTTTTATAGTTGTCTTTCATGGGAAGTTTGATATTAGAACTTAGCGGGGTGGCAGTTACCCCTAAAATGATGGACTTTTCGAAGTATTTAAAGAGCTTACGGAAAGAATTATAATGTGCTTCATCTATAATGACCAAGCCAACATTGTTTAGTTCAACCATGCCTTCCTGTAGCCTGTTATTCAGGGTTTCCACCATGGCGACAAAGCAGAGGTATTCGTTTTGATCCTTCAGCTCTTTTACCTCGCTATTGATGATCATATTCTTTACCCCAAACCCGCTTAACATATTGGATGTTTGCGTACTTAATTCGATACGATGGGTAAGCACGACAACTTTCTTCTTGGTTTCTTCAATGTAGCGCCTGGCTATTTCCGAAAAGACCACAGTTTTACCTCCTCCTGTGGGCAGCTGATATAGCAGGTTAACATCTGTGGGCGACTCCTTCAAATACTGAAAAATGGTATTCAGGTCCTGTAACTGATAATCGTAAAGGGTTTTTTCAATATTGTCGGTTTGTATCTCCAAAGGCAAATAGGATTAAGAAGTTAAAATTTTCGTGCTTGGAGATTGCTATAACTCCAATTTTGCAAAACTAGCAGAATTTTGTCCTTAAAAGAAATTTAAAAGATGAAATCTATTATTTAATACCCTTTGTCAATAGCTATTTGATTGTGCAAGGGTAAATCTGAGACCAACCTATGGTAGTTTTCAATGATCTGAGGAGATACTGAGGGTACATCCGAAACACTGGCAATATGTGGCGTAAAATGGATGTCCGGGTGTTCCCAAAAAGGATGGTCTTTAGGCAGAGGCTCAGCGTGAAATACGTCTAAATATGCGCCGGAAAGATGTCCTGAGCCGAGCATTTCCAAAAGATCTTCATCAACAAGGTGTCCGCCCCTGGCCACGTTGATTACGAAGGCTCCGGGAGGTAATTGAGAGAATAGCGCTTTGTTTAATATTCCTTTGGTTTCTTCAGTGAGCGGCAGAAGACAGACAAGAACACTCGATTTAGAAAGAAACTCTTCTCGTTCATCAGCACCTACAAACATTGAAATGTCTATTTCCTGCTTCGGTGAATTAGCCCATCCCATTACTTTGAAATTGAGTTTTAGGAGATCCTTGGCCAGAACACTGCCTAGTGCGCCCATTCCCATAATACCCACAGTAATATCCTCGATCCTTCTATATGCGATCGGTTGCCATTTCTTATTGAGTTGATCTACTTTATAGCGATTAAAATTCTTGAGGTGGCTTAGGATCTGCCCTAATACAAATTCTGACATATCACTTGCCAACTTAGGGTCTACTACCCTGGTGATAGGTACATGAAGCGGTCTGGTCTGATCTTCAAAAATAAAATCGACCCCAGCACCAAAAGAAGCAATTAGCTTAAGATTTGGATACCCTTGAAGTGTACCCTTAGGATGCTTCCAAACCACAGCCATGGTTATTTCTTCTCTGGGATGATCTTCAAGATAACTGTAAATTGAAAGATCAGGATCAACTTTTAAAAGTGCCTCCTTCCATTGTGGAATTTTATCGTCTTGCCTTATTATTACAATCGCCATAAACTACTTAATTATCTCAATCTATACTGTCCAGAGCTCTTGAAAAGCCTTCTTTGTAACTCCATCCCTGCTCTTGCGTAAACGTATAAATAGTAACTATGCGCTCCTTAAATTGCGGGAGTAGATTATTCGCCGAAATATGAAGAATACTTTCATTAAAGGAATTGAGCATGCTTTTGTAAAAAGCTTCGGGAACATTTCGGTCTTTAGAAAAAAGCTGGGCAATTTCCAGGTTGTAAAGCATCAGATCCGCTACCAGGCCTGCATCCATGCCAAGTTTCATAAACTGCTTTATGTATTTCTGGGCCACTGATCTCCTCGCTCTGGGCCGCCTTCTATTCACAGGAAAATACTCATTGGAAATCTTAGCCCGGGCTTCTTGAATCATCTTATCCTCTTTTGGGTTAAATACGAAGTCGTAGTAAGATTTAACCGCCGGAAAACGATCGTATAGATCTAACAATTGTGCTTCCAACTGCGATTTCTTCAATTCGGCCACATACTTTTTCAAGGCTCTTTTACTCACAGGCCGAATATAATCATATCGGAATAAATACCCTCAACTAGATTAAACATTAGTAAAATTCATGAGAAAATCAGCTTTCAACAGTCGTTATTTTGTTGAAAAAAAGTACTCATAAAATCTGTAAAAGAATAGTTACTTCTCTTTGGAAATAACAGAATAATGATGTATAATGACTGTCACGTAAAATTATAATCCAAAACTATATATGAGGCAACTTAAGATTATCAAGCAAGTAACTAACCGCGAATCCAAATCTCTAGACAAATACTTGCAAGATATCAGCAAAATAGAATTGATAACAGCAAACGAAGAAGTTGAATTAGCACAAAAAATACGAGCCGGCGATCAAGCAGCATTGGAGAAATTGACCAATGCCAATCTACGTTTTGTGGTTTCGGTGGCAAAACAATATCAAAATCAAGGGTTAAAACTTCCCGATCTTATAAACGAGGGCAATGTAGGGCTGGTAAAAGCAGCCAAAAGATTTGATGAAACAAGGGGGTTCAAGTTTATTTCCTATGCGGTTTGGTGGATACGTCAGTCTATCTTACAGGCCCTGGCAGAGCAGTCAAGGGTAGTTCGGCTACCACTCAACAAAATCGGCTCAATTAATAAGATAAAAAAGACCTTTTCTTATCTGGAGCAAGCTCATGAGCGTCCTCCTTCGGCCGAGGAAATCGCAAAAGAATTAGACATGAGCGTCAGCGAAGTAAAACAGTCTATTAAGAATGCAGGGCGGCATGTCTCTATGGATGCTCCTTTAAAGGAAGGCGAGGATTCAAATTTATACGATGTAATGCGTTCCGGGGAGTCCCCTAAACCAGATAAAGACCTCATGCAGCAATCGCTCAATACGGAGATCAACAGGGCTTTAGAAACCTTATCGCCAAGGGAAGCGGATGTGGTAAAATTGTATTATGGGATAGGAGATCAGCAGTCTATGACCCTAGCCGAAATAGGACAGACTTTTGATCTTACAAGGGAGCGCGTGAGACAAATACGAGAAAAGGCCATTAGGAAGCTTCGTCATAACTCCAGAAGCAAGCTTTTAAAGACCTATCTTGGCTAGTTAGGTTTACAGTAAGGAACTAAAAAAGGGAGCTAAGAGCTCCCTTTTTTATAACAATCTAAACTAATAACAATTAAGAGCAGTTGAGCCTGCTAATATCATAATCCATTAAAATTTCATTTAAATCTTCAAGGAAGTTTAAATAAGCCGCGTTGTCGTGATTCATGTTCGCCATAATAGTAGGATTTGGAAATGAAAAAGCCGATTAGACTATAAATAATCCAATTCGGCTAATTCGTTTAAACTTAAAATTTCATTTAAATCTCGAAGGAATGCAAGATATTCCTCCCCATAAGTATCGTATAACATGGTAAGTTTGGGTTTCGTTATTATTGAGATTTGGGTATCAATAAATACATAGTAAACTTATCTATTCTTTGAGAAGGAAGCAATTAATTGTGGTGTATAGGCGATTTTTTGTTGTAAAATCATGTTAATTTAAAGGTTTAGTCAATTCCTTAGAACTTCACTCTATAGGTTAAACCAGCCGATACGGCAAATAAGAAGCTTCCGGGAGCGTTGAATAGCTCTATTCTGGAAACCCCTAACCGTGTTTTATAGATGTTAGGAGTATTTTTTCCGGTAAACTGATATTCAAGGCTTAGGCGTTGTGATTCTAAATAAAATAGGGTTTCTGAAAGAACGGTTCCATCAAGTATTACCTGCCTCAGTTCAGGAGAAAATCCAATACCTGCGCTGGCTCCCAGATAGTTCTCGGCATCCTTTAGGTATTTACGGACTATTAGATTTCCCGAAACTCTCGTCAAATTATTCGCTCTGGGGGTAATATAGGATCTTAAGGAGAAGTAGTAATTACCCTTATACCATCCCAGGGAGTTCGTAATTATGGAAATATCCCTAGCATCAAAAGCCATATATCTCGCTCCTCCTGAAACTTCAATTGAACCTGGTAAGCTAGCATAAAGATCGCCCCCTACTGAATGATTGGGATAAATAGAAGCACTGGAATAGGCATAACTCAGGTAGGCGTACATTTTCTTGGCAAGCTTTGGATAGGCGCTAATACCATATTGAAGTCCATGTATTTGAAAACGATTTGCATAGCTTATTCTTGGGATAACTGCACCAAACTTAGTTTGACGCTTAAGATTTACGGTTGAGGTAACATTGGCATCGTATACTTCCGAAAAGATAGTGAAAGAGTTTTCCAGCCCGAAGGTGTTTTTAGGGGTTGCGTCCTCCTCCTTTTCAGCTCCTTCTTTAGCGATTTTCTCTGGTTTCTTGGATTTTTTGATCTTCTTCTTTTCCGTAGAGATCTTGCCCAAGGGCAGCTGTATGGTGTCCTTAGCAGAATATGGTTCATATACTTTGTTCTCTATATTGTGAAGTGCAATGGTCCTTAGCCTCTCAAGTTCTTTGTCTTCCTTTAAGTAACCTAGTGCCTTGTTGGCTAGACCAAGGGCAGTTGCGTCGTTCTTGGCATAAAGTTCATTCTTGACGGCCGCAATCCAAACCTCCCTTTGTTGTCTTTCCTTGGAGGTAAGTGCATTAAATTCCTTTCTGGCACTATCATAGTTGCCTTCCCAGCTATAGGTTCGGGCCAGTAAGGACCTGGCCTTTGTACTCTCCGGAAACCTGTTTAGATATTCATTTAATGTGTCTCTTGCCGAGTCGTGCTTACCAGAAAATGCTAATTCCCAGGCCACGTCATAGGTTTTAGAGGGCTCCGAATTAAGTGCCATGTCTTGAGCCCAACCTGTTCCGGACCAAAACACAAGCAAGAAGACGATATGTACGAATTTAAATTGCATGATTAGTTTTTGGCGAGTGCATTGTCTTTCTTAGACCATTTATTAGTCTCTAAAGATGCCGTGTTCTGCTTTTTTCTATACTCGTTTTTAGCTCTTTGAATTTTATCCTTGATCTCAGCCGCATCTGAAGAGTTCTGTTCTACTATTTCGATGAGCTCATAGGCCTCCTGTTGTCTTCCGGCCCAAAAGAGCACATCAAAAAGTGCTGAATAGGAATCGATATAGTTCGGATTCATTTTGATGCATTCCCTTAAAATTTCTATAGATGTATCATGATTCCCCTTCCAGGCATTCACCCTACCCGTCAGGATCTTGGTATCAATATGGCTGGGTACTTCAGAAAGCACAAATTTGCAGAGCAAAAGAGCCTTGTCGTACTCGTCGTTGAAGGCCAGATCTCTAGCGGTTAAGTATGCCTTATCCGAGTCTTGCCCGTTGTATACACTATTAATCCAAACGATCTCACTTTCTGAGAAAATGGTCTTCTCCAGCGTAAAAATGGCCAGACTATCTGGGATGATCTTGTTGTTTGCCGTAACATAGGCGTTCATAGCCTTGAATCCTTCCAATTTAGCCTCTACCTTAGACTGGCTGCCTCCAAAAGAAGCGCTTAGGTCCATATTTTCGTCTAACTCAAAAAGATCTCCGTCAGATAATACATACTCCTGATGAATGTATTCTTTAAGCTCATTTTTATTTCGCATCAGCGGGATGTCCTTTGTAGAACGAAAAGCCTCTTGCATGTCCAGAGTACCCCCCATCCAGGCGACCTTTTTCGGCATCTTTAATTCGTATGCGTTGTTTAACATGGATAGCAAGCTTGGAGTGACATCAAAATGGGAAGAAACAGCACTCATTTTTCTAGACTCCTTGAGTAATGGACTGTAGATGATAAGCGGCACATGAAACCTACTGATCGTATTTCTTTGAGGAATAGGAATTAGCCTGTGATCTCCGGTAATTACGAAGACGGTGTTTTCATAGTTCGGCTGAGACCTAAAGGCTTCCAGGGCATATTTTATGGCATCGTCTGTATATAATAGTGTAGCAAAAACATTGTCGTTTTTTTGAATCACATTCTTTTTTCTGCCATTGTACTGCCCTCGGGCTAAAATCTCCTCTACCCTTCCCTCATAGAATTCTTGCTTTGGAGGAATAAACGGCTCATGGTTACTAATGGTCATATATACTTCAAGCCGGGGTTGTTCCTCATCTCTAGGAAGACTCATACTTTTCTTAAACAATTCCCTATCAGGATATCCCCAGGATGAACCGGCATCGTCTTCTGCCTGGAGTTCATAATTTTTACCAAAACCGGACCTATCCAGTACAAAATCCAGATTCTCACTCAGTAAAAACTTATCTACATTATCAAAAGAACTATTCGTACCCTGGTAAAAAGAAGTGTGGTATCCATTGTTCTTGAGGATACTAAACAGGGTCAGCTTATTAGGGAATTCTTCCAACTCCATAAATCCACTTTTTCCAAAGGGTAAGGAACCAAGCAAAGAAGGTAAAACCCCAAAGGTTCTTCCTGTATTGCTGAGACAGTTCTCCCAGTATAGGGATTTTGTGGAAAGAGAATCTAAAAAGGGGGTAAAACCTCCATATTCAGCGCCCTCGCCCACAAAATCTCTTCCCAGTCCTTCAACCATAATGAAGACAATATTGGGTTTCTGTTCTTTAAGCTGGAAATAATCTCCCAGAACATCTTCCATTTCAGGTCTTTTGATCAGGGGATATTCCACATCAGACTTATAGGTGTTATCCTCGGTAGAAGTACTGTAGAGGTTTACGGCAAGGTATTGTGTCTTGTTCTGATTGATGGGTTTTCCTTCAGTAAAAAGTGTGGTGATAAACAAACTGAACAAAATGATGGTGAAAGGATACATTTTGCTAATGCGATGATAGAATTTGGAGGTAAGCTTATACAAACCATAGAAAAGACCTATGATCAGTGCCAGCCCCAGGATCAAAAACAGGAAGCTGCTTGCCGTGGCAGAGTTTCCCAGGGTTTCCTTAATGTCTTTGGCGCTATAACCCAAAAGATCCGAACCCAGAGGTACCAGAGTAGTACAATAATAGCTCACCAACATGGCCTCAATGATCAGGAGGATCAGCAGGGAGGCAAAAATGAGATTAAAACCATATCTGGGCCTAAGATTCTCCCAAAAATTAAAAGGAATTACCAGGATGATACCAATTAAGGAGGCATATCCGATTTGATGCACCAAGGCTATTACAAAACTGATACTGAAAATGGTATCAACTACGCCCTTAAAATACAGCGTAGCATATTGATACACCGAGAGCAACAACAGGCAGCCAAAGAAAGCGATGATTAACCTAGTGTAATGCTTTAAATTATATGGATCTAACTTACTTGTATTCATAGTTTTATGCTTTACTAAAACCCTTTCTTCCTATAGCACCCCAGCCGGTGTTGATCTTAAATAGTTTTTTATAGTTTCCGCGTATGGCTGAAAAGGACACAATAGGATGAAATACAAAAGGTTCTATCAGCGCAAATAGCATTAGTGTTATAATGTCTTTAGTTTTTTTATACTGGTTATAGGTATAGACCTCCCACAGGATAGCATAAAAGGAAAACATCATAGAAAAGGCATATACAGTGGCAGAGAGTGCAACGAAGAAGTCCCAGTGGAGTATGCCCATATAATAGAAAACTATTACAGAGAACAGCCCTGTGAACTCTAGAATAGGTGCCAACCACTCATAGAAAAACCAATAAGGGTAGCTCAATAATCCTAATCGACCAAATTTGGAGTTAAAGAACATGTCTTTATGTTTAATCAAGGTCTCTATATTACCCCTGGCCCATCTATCTCGCTGATTGATCAGTATTTTCAGACTTTCAGGGACTTCTGTCCAACATAAGGGATCTGGAATGTATTCAACCGTATACGCCTCTCTCCTATCGTGCATATATCTCCTGATGCGGAAGACAATTTCCATATCTTCTCCAACGGTATTGGTATCATAGCCTCCCGCCGCCAAGGCGATCTCACGATCAAAGAATCCGAAAGCTCCCGAAATAATGAGCAAACTATCAATTCTGCCCCAAGCCATTCTTCCCAAAAGAAAAGAGCGTGTATACTCTAAAAGTTGGAATTTGGCCAGCCAGTTTTTGGGTAATCTTATCTCCTCAAGTTCCCCCCCGGAGATCTTGCAGGAATTGGCAACTCTTATCACGCCTCCAACGGCGATCACTCTCTTTTTTGAACGCTGAAAAAATGCCTTAACAACATGTAATAGGGCGTCTGGCACCAAGAGACAATCCACATCTATACAGCCTACATATTTATTTTCAGACAGCTGCATGCCGGTATTGAGCGCATCAGATTTACCTCCATTTTCCTTGTCTATCACTGTGAGCTTGGAAAATGATCGAAGTTCCGACTTGTAAACCCCTCTGATGGGTTTAGATTTCCAATCCGGATCTATCTCCTTGTCAATTTTGACCAACTTGTAGGCGTCTATCATCTTCTGCATCGTGTTGTCCTTACTTCCGTCATTTACCACCATGACTTCGTAATTCACGTATCTCAGTGAGAGCAGAGATCTTATGTTTTCTACGATGGTCAGCTCTTCATTGTAAGCAGGTGCAACTATGGTTATTCCCGGAGCCAAGGGAGAGGCCATAATTTTGCTAAGGTCTCCGAAACTGTTCTTCTTTTTGTAGTGAATGGAGTTTTTGGTAGACAGGTAAGTCATTATACTGAAGATGGTGAACAAAAAGACTGTAAACATCAAAAAGACGATGCTTATGTACTCCAGTATGACATTGAATACTCCGCTATCCATTGAATTTCTGAATCAGTTTAGTCGGAAGGGATAAAATGTCTTCAAGAAGATTGGTTTGAGGGTCCTGATTGAGCACTTCTTGACCTACGGAACTAAGCATTGAGGTTTCTGTAGCGCCATAGACTTCGTCTAACTCGAAATCTATTTCAAATAATCCCAAGCGTTGAGTTTCAAAGCTCTCATTTTGCAAAAAGCAATCTTCTAGAGGCAATAGCTCCCCATGGCTTGTTTCCTCTTCGCTCTCCGGCTCACCAGGGTTTTCTACTAAAGCATCCTGAGTCTCATCCATTTCTAGGCAGACAGTCTCATCAGGCAACTGAGATTCGAGATAGGTCTTCAATGCCTCACCTATCTTCTTTGCCTTATTCCTTACTCTGGCATCCTCATCATTGGCCAAGGTGTCTAGGAACCTCAAATCGCGTTCATCTCCCACAGCCAAAATTTCATCCAGCAATATCAGCTTGGACTCCGCATCACAGGTCCTAAAAAGCTCATTGAAAATGCTTACTCGATCGTCCAGGGCATCAAACAAATCAAATTGGGGCTCATGCTGAACGTCCTCACTCTTATACTCCTCATTTGAAGCTTCAACCAACGCTGTACTGATTTCCTCAAGGGCTTCTGTTTTCTCTTCTTCAACAGGCCGCTCCCACGGTAGGGTAATGGAAGCCTCTTCTCTGGACTCAATTAGTCCCTTTTCCTCCTCATATACTACTTCCAGATCTTCAATTGGAAGCTCTTGTTCCTCAGCATGGGACTGAGGCACCTCGTCCTGCTCGCTTTCTACAACCAGTGGAATAAAATTGAGCGTTATTTCTTCCTCTTCCGTTTCCGATGTTCTTACCTTTTGAAGTATTCTATCCAGTTCCTCCACAAACTTGGCATCCTGGTGCACTACTTCTTCCTCTACTTCAATATGCATTATAGGATCGGAACTGCTCTGCCCTTCTTTCTGTTCCTCGCAGGCCTCCTCGGCGACAATTGGCAAAAAATCAAGAGGTAATATCTCATGCTGAGCATAGGAGTCTTCAGGCCTAATAGCTTGTGCCAGAATATCTTCTAACTCTTCCATAAGACAGAGATCAAATACGATCTCATCCTCTTTTTCAGGATCAAGAACCGCTTCCCAATACGCTTCTTCGCTGTTTATCCTTGATTCCGAAGACAAGGAAGTAAGTTCTTCTTGATATTCTTCTTTAGCCCTCATAATTATTTCCTCTAGATCATTTATTTTGAATTCGTTTAAATCTTCAATAGGCTGTAATTCCTCATTGTTACTAGCGCTATCGGTGTTTATAGCTACTTCTTCCGTATCTACCTTAGTATGGTCTTCCTCTTGTTCGGGAAGCTTCCAATTCAGCTGAACTTCATCAAAGTGTACAGGTTTGGTTTCCTCCTGCATCTCAATTTCTTCTGGAGTTTCTTCTTCCGAAAGGGAAGTCGATTCTGGCTCCTCCTGTGTCTCGGCATTCTTCCGGATCACCTCCTCTTCGGCAATCTCAGACCGGGCCTCCGAACTTTCAATGGAAGGCTCAAGCTCTTCGCTTGCAGCCATTTCTTCAATCATTAGTTCTTCCTGATCCTCTTCGTAGGCCGGTATAGGCTCTATACCATGAGTAGGCATCACCATACCTGGCGAGATGGTATTGATAGCACTTACGGCTTTACTCTTTACAATGAAGTTATTTTCCCTTTTTTCAACCTCTTTTAAGAAGGATATCTCCTCTTGCTTCCCAAGGCTTGCGACAGCATCGAGCAAGGCAAGTTTAACACTAACACTACATTTCCAGAATACGGCTTTCAGGGTCTCAAGAGCTTCAAAAACCACGAAATCCTTTATGCAGCTAATGGCCTCTATTTTTACCTGATCATTTTTATGTTTCACCAATTCTATCAAAGAGCTATTTGCGTCATTTTGTTTATAGTATTTGATCAGACGCAAGGAGAAAAGAACAACGTCTTTATTCTTGGCTGTAAGCCAGGCCTTAAAGCGTGGCGGTTGAAAATCTTCGAAATTTCTAAGGATATCCAGGAGCTTTAGTTGCTGCCACTCTGATATCCGGTGCTTGCAGGTATCCAAAAAGTAGACAATGCCCTCGTGCTTTAAACTTACCGTTGCCAATTGGGCCTGCTTTCTGATGACACCCCTTCTGTGATTAATGAATTTTTTAATAAAGCCGTAAGATTCTTCAACCTGGAGTTGTGTGAGCTCTAAAATCCCTTTAGAAATTACCTCCCACCTTCTACTTTTAAGTTTCTCAAAGGCATCCTGGTGCAATCCGAGATCCTTGTAAAGGTCAAATAATCTGTTGCGTGCATCTCCCGCGATGTCTTTTTGCAGATCGAGCAATATTTCAACCAGCACTTTTCGATTAAAATCACTTTTTAGCAGTTCCCGTATTTCCAGTTTTAGCTGCACATAGTTATACTTCTCTTGTAGAGAGACATCATCTTCATAAAAAAGGAAATTACTGATCATGGGGCCCAACTCCTTTTTTCTGGCCCGAACCTCTTTACTTTTATGTGCTAGCCTACTTCTAAAGAAGAAAACGAATAGAAGGTAAAGCAGGCCTAGCCCTGCAAAGAATATGGTCAAATCCCATAAAAGAGCCGCATCTATTTTTGGGACCAGTGGTATGGACAAGATATGTGTGAACTTTGATATACCCACTACTACATTTTACTAAGTTCCCGGCCTACCCTCACAAGAAGTTCGGAGGGACTTACCGGCTTAGAGATAAAATCGTTTGCGCCCAATTCAAAAGCACTTAATACATTTTCTTCGTTTCCTGCTGAGGAAATGATAATCACAGGGATCTTCAGTTCCAGATCGTTCCTGACATAATCCACAAGTTCTATCCCCGAGAAATAGGGCATCATAATATCGCTTACAATGATATCCGGAATACTTCTCTTCAAAAACTCCTTTACTTCCTTTCCGTCCTGAGCCAAATGCACTTCATATCCGCCCTTTTCCAGTCGGTAATTAAGCAATGATGCCAATAATTCATCATCTTCAGCCAACAGTAATTGCTTTTTCTCCGTCATATTCCTACCTCTTCTAGCTCAGTTCTTTAAAGGCCGCATCTATGGCTCTCTCTACTATTGGGTACTCTTTTACAAAACAGGCAAACAGAAATTCCAGGTGCTTTAGATCCTGATCAGTTTTGCTGGCTGTTTCAATTTGTTCGGCTATGGTCAGGAGTTCCTGTGTATCCATCATTCGCAAACCACTCTTAATTTTGTGGGCAGCGAATCTTATACTCTCAAAATCGATATTCTGAATATGGATTTTGAGCTGTCCTATGAACTCCAAGGCGTTTTGCTTGTATAGCCTTATGAGCTCTTCCAAAAGCTCTTTTTTACCCAAGCACTCCTCTAGCACAGGCCCAAGATCTATTTCTACTGCCTTTGACTTGCTCATTTTAGAGTGTTCTACTGCTTCGGAAGTGGTTTTATTAGCGCTTTCCATAGGTTTAGATTTTATTGAGTTATTATGATTTCTCTTTTCAGAGTTTTTCTCAAGTTTCCTTTTTGAAGGCTGAGGGAAATCATTGCTGATCCTGGTAGGGATGTCTGATGCCGCAAGAATGGAATTGATGTAATCTAACTGCTCCTTGCTAAGAGGACTATCTTTTACATATTCGGAGAATCGGCTAGAGTCTGGCAAAGGAGTGACGGCTTCAGGCCGAACCGCTGCCTCAGGAGATTTGACTACCGCAGCATTGTTCTCCTCATTGACTTTTAAAACGGTCTTTTCGGGAACTTCGGTTAGCTCAGGGGCCTCTTTTGGTATTTTAGATTCAATATGCCGCCTAAAGGATGTCAGGGAATCTTTGAGTTCCTGAGCTTCAGCAGCTGTCAATTTCTGGTATGAAAACTCATGGAGGGCATTCTCCAGGTCATCAAGTCGTGCAAGTAGGTTTTTAGAATTCAATGGTGGTGGGATTTGGATTCGTTTTTGAGTCGGTCTAAAAAATTTCTTACATAGCCCTTCTCATAATGTTTTGGTTTTTATAAGTTTCTGGTTGTTATTTGTTTAAAACTCATCATTTCACCAAGCATGTGCAATTAAATGTTACCTAGGCTTCATTTTATGTTGTCAAATTGCTTTATTTGTAGGTCTAAAATTCTTACAATATGAGAACCCCCCTTTTTATAGTTTTTATCCTCGCATTGGTTTCTTGCTCGGAAACAGACAAAAAGAAAGAAGAAAGTGTTGAAGATAAGGCCAGACGAATCCATGAGTCTGTGGTTACCATAGACACCCATGACGATATCAATGTGAAGAATTTTACAGACAGTGTTAACTATACTCAAGAACTAAATACCCAGGTAACGCTACCAAAAATGGAAGCCGGGGGGCTGGATGTTGCCTGGCTTATTGTTTACACAGGTCAAGACAGTCTGACCGCCAATGGATATGCAAAAGCTCAAGAAAATGCCATGGCAAAATTTGATGCTATTCACAGACTGTGCAAGGAAATAGGCCCTGATCGAATTGAACTAGCCTTAAACTCCGAAGACGTCCGCCGCATTGCCGAAACCGGGAAAAAAGTGGCTATGATCGGGGTTGAAAATGCCTATCCTTTGGGAGAAGATCTGACCAATATTGTGAAATATCAGGAACTCGGTGCCAGGTATATGTCCCTTTCTCACAACGGACATAGTCAGTTTTGCGATTCTAATACCGGCGAAAGCGATGACATATGGTTACATAATGGTTTAAGTGAGTTAGGTAAACTTGCTGTAAAAGAGATGAATAGGGTTGGGATAATGATAGATGTGTCTCATCCGTCCAAAGAAGCCATGAAACAAATGATCTCTTTAACAAAAGCACCTATTATCGCTTCCCATTCCTCGGCCAGAGCGCTTTGCGATCATAGCAGGAACTTAGATGACGAACAGCTGTTGCTCATGAAGGAAAACGGCGGTGTTGTCCAGACCGTGGCTTTTAAATCCTATTTGAATACCGAAAAAAGCAAGGCACGCGCAGACTACATGCGAGCAGTATACAAACAGGTTGCTGATTCCTTGGGGGTTGCCTGGCACGACCGTTCAGAATTTCGGAGCTTAAACGATGTTCAGAAGGCTGCTTTTATTGAGAATTACCCCAAAGTTACCGCAATCGCCGACAATTTGGTGGCGAGTCGAGATGAGGTACCGGAGGCCGTTAACGTTAGCGACTTTGTAGATCATATAGACTATATGGTCAAACTAATAGGAATAGACCATGTGGGTATCAGTTCGGACTTTGACGGTGGAGGGGGTATCGAGGGATGGTCTGATGCATCTGAAACTTTCAATGTTACCATGGAATTGGTAAAAAGAGGCTATTCAGAAGAAGAGATAGAAAAGCTTTGGGGAGCTAATTTGTTGCGCGTATTGGACGATGTGCAAAAAGTGGCCGCCGAACTTCAAGGAGCCTAAGGATACTTCGCCCAAAAAGACCTTAAAAATTGTCTCCACTCTTCGGAAACGCGGTTCCTTACATTCGCCGTTAACATATGCCAGTGCTGACTTAACAGAATTTAAGAACCATCTTATAAAGTTTGTTAATCTTAGAATAAAGTTTTCTTAAAAGGTTTTCGGTTTGAGGCTTTAAAAAATACTTTTAATCAAATCTAAGCCTTACTAACATGCAGACACTCGCCAAATATTTCGTTGCCCTGATCCTTTTTATTTTCACCTATTTTTCTGAAAAAGATTCTCCTAAAGAACAGTTATCTGAAAACACCTTTGAAGAACAGATGCAGCCAGTGGAGGGTTTGGCCTGCAAGAGTTTCACTGAGAACAAAAGCATTAGCTAGCAAATCATGGAGATAGCCGCTCATAGCATAGCTAGCATGAATTCTCAGTTCAAGGTGACCCAAATTCCCTCGTGGAGAGCTTATTTCTACAAATTTTTATCCGTAAAGCTTTGGGGTAGTCTACCCAGCAGTTGGCAAAGAACAGTTTCTGCCTATTATGCCAACGTTTATGACAAACCGTATTCAAAATATATCATAAAGCCATATATCAATTACTATTACGAGGACAAAAACTATTTAGACAAGTTTATTCCTCCTAATGGCAAGAAGCGGTATGAGAGCTTCCAGGATTTCTTTATTAGGAGATTCGCGGAGACTCCCCGCAATGCCAGTCCGTTCGTATGGCCTTGCGAAGGTCTTCTATGCGATTCTTCCGATGTTTCAGTTAATAGACAGACCCAGGTTAAATGTGACAAGCGAAACATTACAACCATTTTTGGTTTGGAAGAAGGAAAGATCCCAGCCAATTATAGTTTTACCAATGTATTTCTTCATAACAAGAACTACCATAGAATTCATGCCCCTGTGAAGGGTAAAATTACCAGAATTCAGCATATGCCAGGGGATCTTGTAGTGCTTAGGCCATGGATTTACAAGGAAGATCCTTCTCTTCCGGCCTTTAGAAATGAGCGCTATAACATTGACATTACGGATGATGAAGGCAGAATTTGGTATTTGTCTGTCGTTGGAGGACCCGCGGTGGGTACTATAGAATTGCCAGACAACATTAGGCTCGGTGCTGAAGTAGAGAAACTAGAGGAAATTGCGCTTTTTTATTTAGGATCTACCTGCTGCATGGCCGCTCCTGTAGCTCCCAGATTCCATCCAAAAAACAGTTTTGTAGAAGTAGGGGCATCCTACTAAAACAAAGTGCCGGGCATCACTAAGGTCTGAGGCACATGCAATTGCACCGGCAATTCTTTGTTGATCTTTTCAATAAAGTATGCTGATAACAATGGCGAAGCCAGTTCAAGGTTTTGGTGGACAAAAAAGTGAATGTTCCTTAAACCTTCTTCATACCACTTCTTTAAGCGATCGACCCAATCGTCTAGTCTGGCATAATCACTTTCATGGTTAGCCCCTACATAGCGTACGAAAGCTTCATTATTTGAAAGACGCATATGAAGCATATCTCTTCTTCCGGCTGTATCTACCAAAATATTAGCAATATTATTTTCTTTGAGGAGATGATAAAGTTCGTCTGCCACTTTCTCATCACCAAACCAGTCTGGATGTCTAAATTCCATAGCCAAAGGAAACTCCTTAGGCCAGTAATCTACGAAGGCCAAAACCCTGTCCCAGTTCTTGGGGCCAAAATTGTTATGCATCTGCAAAAAGATGGTTCCCAACTTTTCTTTTAAGTTTGAAGTAACGTTAAGGTACTCATCTACAATTGGATAGACCTGATCATTTAAACGTCTTAAATGACTTATGCTATTGACTAGTTTTGGAAAAAATTTGAACGTATCCGGAGTTTTATCATACCAATTCATGTAGGTACTTGCCGGAAAAATTCTATAAAAAGTAGCGTTGAGTTCGATGCTATTAAACTGCGTAGCATAATAACCCAGTTCATCTTTTGTGCCTCTGGGGTAGAAATTTTTCAAATCCTGTCGGTTCCATTTGGCACAGCCAATATAGAGGTTCAATGGCTGCTCTTTAATATCAGAGAGGATTACCGCAGTATCGGGATGATCAGCAGGAAAACTAAAATCAATAAGCTCTGGTTGCTCTACTTTTCCAAATTTCATGTGAAGAGAATTAATGCGATACGAAGTTATCGATTATTTCTTAAGAAAACGAAAGTGAGAAATCAGCTATTGAACTGTTCACAACCTGGTTAAAAACTAATTCGAAGGCATAAAATATAGGCTAGCATAATCTCTAACTTTATCAAAACTTCTACGATGAACCAAAGATCTGCAGGTCTGCTGAGTCTCCGTCCAGAAATCCACAATGCGAGAATAAGCCCGGAAATGAGTCCTGATGAGTTTTTTCAGAATGCCACCTTACGACCAATAATCAAACTACAGAACGAACTCTTGATTGCCGCTTTTAGGAATTATATCACCAAACACAAGGGCGGTTTCTATGAGTTGAGCCTGGAAAAGAAGATGGATTTTATAGAGAATGCTATTCAGAAAGACATTAAGTTTAGAAATGCCCTAAAGGGGATGGTAATAGGCCAATTTACGGTGGAAGAGTATGAAAATTACATCAAAAATTCCTCTGCCCTGAACAAGCGAATGATGAACATGGTCATAGAACGCTTAAAGGATCAGGTGCTGCTCTTCGGTGTGGAAGAATTCGCCTAGTTCAAGAAAATATGTGTGGTCGAATGCACTGACAAAGACTTACTTTATCAGGGATTCCCCATCTAAGCTGGTGGTCAACACCTCGCTCATATAATCAAAATAAGGTCTTATAGCCTTAAAAGATCTATTTACCTCATTTAAGAATTGAGAATCCAAAACTTCACGGTCCGTAAAATTTCGGACGAATATAAATTGTTTCTTTTTGATAAGATCGATATTGGGGTGTTCTTTGTCAAATCCTTTTGGAGCGGTTTTCACTTCTTCACCCTGAAGGTCTCCCCATACCTCCTTAAATTTTTTCTGATCAATTATTTTTCTGAAGGCTTCCGCTTCCTGTTCAAATTCTTTTCTGATGCGCAACAAATCATTTTTCTCCGGACCCCAAAAACCGGTAGCAATAAAAGTTTCACCGGGTTTAATTTTTAGATAGTAACCACCCCTGAGACCTGCTCCTGCCCTAGAAAAAGATCCCGCCAGGTGCGACTGGTACGGGCTTTTATCATGCGAAAATCGTACATCCCGATAGATACGGAACATTTTGAGCTTCTCAATACTGTCATGGGTGTTCATTTGCTCTAATAGCGCTCCGAAAAAATCCTTTACTTCAGATTCTAATGCTTTAAACTCCTTTTTGTGATTGGCGAACCACTCTCTGTTGTTATTCTTTTTTAACTCAGTTAAGAACTGAAGAACCTCTTTACGAATTACTTTTTGTGCCATAAAGCTATTAAGTGATATTTTATGCTAAAGTTAACCTTTTAATCCTATAGGCTTTGTAATTAATAGTTAATTTTGAAACCATAATGCCTGGTATATGGACAAATCATCGATCATTGAAAAAATCAACAGCAACAAAAAACAACCCAACCTCCGCTATAGACTAAAGCGACAGACTGAAGTCTTTACAGATCTGTTGTTCCTAACGCTTTTCGACATAGAAACTGAGGTAGCAGAAAATCTGGATGTTTTAGAAAAACAGTTTGATGCCCTGGTAGATCTGGCCTGTTGGGATGTAGAAAGGCCCTGTAGTAAAATCTGGGAAAATTATTTGGCGCAACTGCCAGCTGTGCTCGAAAAACTAAATCTAGATGCTGAGGCAATAGCAGATTGCGATCCGGCTTCACTTTCTATTGAAGAGGTGTACATGGCCTATCCCGGGTTTTATGCTATTGCGATTTATAGGTTAGCGCATGAATTGTATAAAAAAGGATTCCCGTTAGTGCCCAGACTCATGACAGAATATGCCCACAGACAAACCGGAGTAGACATTAACCCTGGGGCCCAAATTGGTAATTCCTTTTTTATTGACCATGCCACGGGGGTAGTAATTGGGGAAACAGCTATCATAAAAAATAATGTGAAGGTCTACCAGGGAGTTACCCTTGGAGCTTTATATGTGGCGAAACATTTACAAAAAACCAAAAGGCATCCTACCATTGAAGATAACGTAACCATTTATGCCAATGCCACCATCTTAGGGGGGGATACCGTTATTGGCGAAAATTCGGTGATCGGCGGAAACGCCTGGCTCACCTCTTCAGTTCCTCCTAATTCTAAGGTATTTCACAGCCCTGAAATAAAAATCAAAACCAATTCACATGCCTAATAAGCTTACGGATTTGATTGGGAATACTCCTTTAGTGATTTCCAAGACACTCAATACCAATAAGAACGTAACACTATATTTTAAACTCGAAGGTCAAAATCCGGGAGGTAGCGTAAAAGATCGAGCGGCATATAACATGATCAAAACTGGTTTGGAAAGAGGTGTTTTTGACCAAAATTCGAAACTAATAGAGGCAACAAGTGGCAATACAGGTATTGCTCTGGCCATGATAGCAGGTATTTACGGACTTCAAATAGAATTGGTAATGCCCGAAAATGCCACTAAGGAAAGGGTTCAAACCATGAGGGCTTATGGAGCCAAGGTTACACTTACCTCGGCAGAGAGGGGTATTGAGGGGGCTAGGGACTATGCCGAAGCCAAAGTAAATGAAGAGGGATTCCTTATGATGAACCAATTTGCCAATGAGGACAATTGGAAAGCGCATTATAAGACTACGGGACCGGAGATCTGGAGAGACACGGAAGGTAAGATCACACATTTTGTTTCTGCTATGGGTACCACAGGAACCATAATGGGAACCTCAAGCTTTCTTAAAGAGCAGCGCAAAGACATTCAAATTGTAGGAGTTCAACCCACAGATAGTTCCAGTATTCCCGGAATAAGAAAATGGCCAAAAGAGTATCTTCCAAAAATCTATAATCCGAAGAAGGTTGATCAGATATTAGAGGTAAGTACCGAAGAGGCAACGGCAATGGCTAAAAAACTGGCTTCAGAAGAGGGCATTTTTGCAGGTATGAGTAGCGGAGGAGCTGCAGCTGCGGCTTTGAGGTTGGCTGCTACCCTGGACCATGGCACAATCGTTAGTATCGTCTGTGACCGGGGCGATCGTTATTTATCTTCAGATCTGTTTGGTTAGTCGAT
>JBFOMC010000275.1:0-5138 GCA_040830565.1 Flavobacteriaceae bacterium | reverse complement strand
GAACAGTATGCCTCAAAATTTGGTCCTAGTTTTACGTTTCCCATAGTGCTTGGAGTTACAGATGATGACCTGGAAGTCTTTATCTCCACTGAGATTCTAAATGATCTAAACGATGCAAAAGATTTAATCCAACTGGTTCGGGCAAACTCCGGGGATTGATGTTCCTTTTTATTGCTCAAAAAATTCCCGGTTAATCTCCTGGATGTAGTTTAATAACTCCTCCCTTCCAGTAGCGTGGCTAGACGAGGTAATAAAATGTTTTGGTGCTTCCTCCCAGGCTCCCACTAATAATGCCTCCAGGTAGTCTTCCGCATTTTGGGTAACCTTTTGAGGTTTTAATTTATCTGCTTTTGTGAAAACAATGGAAAAGGGAATCAAATTTTCTCCAAGCCATTCCAGAAATTCCAGGTCAATTATTAGAGGCTCATGTCTAATGTCTACCAGCACAAAGGCATTTACCAACTGTTTACGTTTAAGAAAGTAGTCTGTGATATATCTTTGAAAGGTTTTTTTCGCTTTTTTAGAAACCCTGGCATATCCATAACCAGGCAAGTCTACCAAAAACCAATTGTTGTTTATTTTGAAATGATTGATCAACTGTGTCTTTCCTGGTCTGCCTGAAGTTTTAGCAAGGTGCTTTCTCTCAGTGAGCATATTAATAAGAGAGGATTTCCCCACATTGGATCGGCCGATAAAAGCATATTCGGGAAGAGGGTCCTTAGGACACTTATCCACACTGGAATTGCTCATGACAAAGTCGGCCGACTTTATTTTCATCCCTAAAAAAAGTTAGAAATTCCGCTTTTGCAGCCAGGCGTCGAGAATTGTGTTAAACTCGTTTGGATGTTCCATCATAGGGGCATGCCCACATTTTTCTATCCAGAATAATTCCGAGTCAGGAAGAAGTTCGTGAAATTCTTTGGCCACATTGGGTGGGGTAACGGTATCGTTTTCTCCCCAAATGATGCAAGTAGGGGTTTCCATTTTAGGAAGGTCCTTAGACATATTATGTCTTATTGCACTTTTGGCAATTGCCAGGGTTTTAACCAATTTCATCCTGTCATTCACCGTGGCAAAAACCTCATCCACAATTTCCTTAGTGGCCACTTTTGGGTCATAAAATACATCCTGGGCTTTCTTTTTAATGAACTCATAGTCCCCGCGTTTTGGGTATCCATCGCCCATGGCACTTTCATATAGTCCTGAACTTCCCGTGATCACCAAGGCTTTAACCATTTCGGGATATAGTTTCGTGTGTAGCAAGCCTATATGTCCTCCAAGAGAATTACCTAATAGAATTACATCTTTAAGGCCTTTAAATTCTATGAATTTTTCTAAAAACTTCGCAAAGTTCTTTACGTTGGTCTTTAGCATTGGCATGCTGTAGATGGGTAGTTCAGGAACCAACACCTGATAACCTTTAGTCGGAAAATAGTCTGTCACTCCGCTAAAATTGCTTAGACCACCCATAAGCCCATGTAGGATGATCATAGGGGTACCCTCTCCAACTTCAATATACCTGTATTTTCCTTCGGTAATTATTTTGTCTTCCATTAAGGATAGCTTGGTATCAGTTGGCAAATATAGGCATTTCCGAAGAATAGAACTGTGGTTGAAGGATTGAGGCCGGAAGTTTAGAGCTCCAGAAAATTTTAGATAATAAAGATCATTCGACTTCAAAAACCTCCTCAAGAAATACAGGTTTTCCCTTTTTGGTAAACCCCTGGAGAATTATTTCGTAGGTTCCGGAATTATCTGAACTATAGCACGGAATAGCAGTGCTTTTTTGATCTAAACTCAGTTTAGGTTCCCATAGCAACTGATTCCTAAAGTCGGGCAGATGTTTTTGTGTCTCCTCCACATCTTCTGAATACAACTGGTTAAAATATCGCTTTTTTGGCAATGGACGGCCTAGTCTCCAAAGTTCATTGTGATCGTTTCCAATTAAGGACAAATATTGATTGTTAAAGGTCTTAAACGAAATGATTCCTTGAAACAACTGCGGGCCAATGTAGTAGTTTTGCTTGGACAGGCTTATTTTTTCAATATTTCTGGCGCCAAAGTCTAAAAGTGCCTGCAAATCCTCTACCAATAAACCATCGACAAGGACTAGGGGACGATCTTTAGAGTCTATAAAAAATTCGCCTTCTGCACGAATCTGGAATACCTGATCGCCTCCTATTCGCCTGATCATAACGTCATCGACAATCTCAACTATGGTTTCCTTCAACGTTGGAAATCTGGTATAGTCATCAAGTAGGTACACTTCGTCTAGTTCTTCATGTACGCTCAAGGGAGTAAGTTCCGTAATTAAAATATCTGCTTTTTGTTCGTAAAAGGCCTGCTCTATCTGGTTGTAAATACTTCGTTGCTGAATTTCAGTGAGTATGTCCTCCTGAATGGACAAGGTCTCAAAATCCAGATTTTTGTAAATGCCCGTCGGGTTCGTTGTATTTGTCCACTGTAATAGGGTGTCTTGCTTACCCAATACCTGCAAATAGGCATCAGAGTAGCGGTAGGAGTCATCTAAAATGAAATTGAATTTACCGTGTTCGTCTGTCTTGACAACCTTTAGAACACTGTTCTCCGTCCCCGGGATAGATAGACTGATGTGTCTGCTGCCTTCAGAAGGAGAGCCGGAATCTCCGGATAGCTGCCCCGTGATTAATTCTCCTCTTAATTCTGGCAAATAAACAGTGTCCTTTTCTGCCAAATTCCATTGGTCGGGGCTTGCCTTGTCTGTTAAGAAGTTAAGCGGGTTATTTTTGGGCTTCACGGCTGCAGGATATTTTTTTCGAATAGATAGGGAATAGCTTCCCTCCGTAGTTGCAGAATTTTCAATGCGTAGGTCAAGAGCGCTCCTTTTTCCGTATTTCTTTTGGGTCAAAATTATCCTGAAAGGCATACGGTTTTGATCCGTAGGAGCGCTTAATGTTTCCGTTGTAAGGCCGCCGATGCCGAGTGTATCTGCTTCTACAACCTTTGTGGCATCGGGTAGTTCTAAATAAGGATTTATGATCTTCAGATCAGCTTGAAAAAAAGTGTCGTTGGTAGTGTTCAGCATCCAGCGGGTATAGCCCAACAATTTATAGTTTCCTGAGGCAATGTCATTCGGAATTAAAAAATCTCCATATCCTGTTCCCGAATTCAGCTTTATCTTATGTCTGAATATGGCCTGCCTCTCCTCATTGACCAGTTCAACATAGGCTATTTTACTGATATTGCTATAGGTGTATTTTTCGGAGGTAAGGCAATAGATAGCATAGTACAAGGGCTCTCCTGCCAGCAGTAAATTATCGTTAAAATGGAGGTATATAGTTTCTTTTGGAATGGCTTTAAGCCCATCCAATTCACGCTCATTCTGAATTATATGTTGCCCTGTTCCCTTGAAGAAGACAATTAATAATACATAAAGTATGATATGCGTTTTCCTCATTTTCGATAATTTTATTCCTCCCAAAATGAAGGCACTTCAGCATTACCTAATTCTGTACAATCCCCGCAAACCTTTGGAACTAAAACATATTCAAGTAATGCTCCTGTTGACGGATCAGTTACCGTCCCTACAAAGCTCACGCTGTTAGATTTGACCGAATTAAAAAGATTAGGGTCCTGTGGGCTGATATTTATTCGTTTGCATTCATCTACAAATGCAGGAAGATCTTCATTTGGAAACAGGTCCGTGTAATTAAAAAAGATTCTTTGTTCAGAAACTGAAGAAACTTCAAATATCCCCACCACGCGTTCCTCCTCATTGGATAGCGAGCTAATATTCCCATCAATAAAACCAGGTTGACTCTGAGAAAAAAGACTTTCGGAGCCCGAAAAATCCTTAAGTTTTTCGTAGAAATTAAAAGCCTCCCTGGAAATGACATGTTGTTTCACCAGGATACTATAGCGATGTGAAATGATAAAGTTTTCCCGGTTTATAAATTGCACTTCAAAGCCAGAAACTCTGTCCTCTCCAGCCCCTGAGGTTTGGGTGATGATAATGCTGTTTGAACTGTTAGTTGCAAAACAAATACGTTCTTCCTCTTGTCTGGGAACGACGCCCACCACCATGTTTTCTTCAGATACTACCACCAGTTGGTCCGGAACCCAATTAGGCACAATTATTTTATAAGTTTCTTCATATTCGTATTTGTAGTAAATAGAGTTGCCCGTAGGATCAAAGCCATCTACAAAAATTTGTACCCCGTCCAGACCGGTTTCTGTGGTTACCCGCTCCGCATATACCCTCTCTATCTGTGATGTTTGCGGTAAAACAACTTCTTCGGAGGTATAAGAACTTCCATTTGAACGGGTAATCATGAGCTGATAGGAGACGTTAGGTTGTGCGCTAAAAGCAGAAGTCGAGGTATAAATGCCTACGGCGCTTTCTGAAAAACGATATTCTTGTCCATTACTAGCCATAACAGTAACCTCAGCGCCTTCCTCCAATTCAGGGCCATCACTGTTTTGAGTAGATCTGCTTAAGAAAATTTGATGCTGCTTTACTTCATTCGTAATGGAGGCTTCTACTACTAAAACACTGTTCGATGGTGGTATCTCCGGATTGAAAGGGCTGGTGCAACCGAAGAATGCCATCCCAATTGCAAAAATTAGGAGGAAATAAAAATGGCATATGTCGGTTCTTTTGTTCATTAAAACTTAAAATTATAGGTTATCGTAGGCACCGGAATAGAGAAAATAGAACTTTGATAGGCCTTGAGTTCCCCACCTTCTGTCACAAAAAACACGGAATATGGATTATTTCGCCCTAAAATATTGTAGACGGAGATGTTCCAAAAACTATGTGCAAACTTCTTGATCTTGTGGTTACCCTCCACATTAAAACTGAGGTCTAATCTGTAAAAATCAGGAATGCGAAATTTATTTCTATCACTATACAGTGCATATTCAGCCCCGTTCAGAAAGTAGGAACCCACGGGAAAAGTGACTGGTCTTCCGGTTTGATATACAAAGTTGGTAGAAAGACTAAAGCGTTTTGTGAATTTATAGTTGGCCACTAAGCTCAGGTCGTGAGGCTTGTCAAAATTTGCCGGAAAATAATCTCCTCCATTAATTCTTTCTTCTCTAAACGGACTGTCTAATTTTACAAAGGAGCGAGAATAGGTATAGCCTAGCCAACCATTAAG
>JBFOMC010000274.1:0-31085 GCA_040830565.1 Flavobacteriaceae bacterium | reverse complement strand
TTTCGTCACAGGCGGAACAGCTCCGGAGGGAAGTCCCAGACCGTCATCATCAATTTCGACAATAGTACCTTTTCTAGGATTAATCTCGGCATCAACCTGGTACTTCAAGCCAGAAGAATTGGTTAATGTGATGGACTTAAGTTTGTATTTTTTCTTTATTTTCTTAAGTCCCTTCCTAAACTTTTTCTCAGATATTTTGGGATCATTATCTAACTTTTTAACTTCTGCAATCGCCTTATTTAGATCGGCCTCTTTTTCCTGTGGTGACCGCTTATCCTCACCTTTAACTTTCTTAACCAACTTTTTCAAAAATGCCTTAGCCTTTTTAACGATCCAACCAATGGCACTGTCAATAGCCTTGTCTACTTTTTTCTGTATTTTCTTAACAATGCTTACGACCTTGTCCGAGATTTTTCCAAGGCCTAGGAAGTTGGCCAGAAAGCTTATAGCCAAAGAGAGCATTCCGGCTAATGTCTGCTCTACCTTTACAACCGCTCCCCCTATGGCACCATTGGCAATAGCAGCCATAGAATCTAAAACCGCCATACCGACCCTTGCGATTTGAGAGATTTTATCAATCAGGAAGGTAACCGTGTCATAAATAAATAAAATAGCCTGGATGACCGCCCCAGCTGGATTCAGACTACTCACAAGTTTGGTGATTGCCTTGGTGACCACCTTGGTAACTACCCATGACATAATCTCTCCCATGACCATGGATTTAAGATCACTCAGTTGTTCCTTAATGCGTTCCCACATGGCCAGAGGCCCCTTGGTAACAAGGATAGTAACCAACTCGAAACCAGTTTCCAAGGCCTTGACTGCCGGTTCTCCAAGATGCTTTACCAGTTTGATTCTGAGATTGGCCCAGGATATTCCCAATACGGATAATACAAACTTGATGATCTCTTTTATGCTTAGCGATGTTGGAATATATACTCCAGCCCCGGCAAGTGACCCCATTAGCCAATTGATAAGTGCTTTTTTCAGGTGCTTACCAATATTGGCTGCAAACTGCATAAATCCTTGTTTGGCCGCCTCTACGAGATTGCCGACAAAACCAATAGGATTTTCCAGGATACTATTAAAAGCACCTCCAGCCTTCTTCAGCCAGGGGACCACAGAGGGCGCCACCACAGAAAAGAGGATCTCCAATAGTTCAAGAACAGTACCTCCGGCCCAAGACATAAATTTGCCGGCTACATTTAAGAAGGCCTTACCTATTTTCTCAAATGCTCCGGCTACAAGAACAATATCTTTCCAGGTTAAAGATTTAAGCGTATCGATAACCGTGGTTGGGATGGTGGTTATGAAATCTTTGAGGCCAGACATAGCCCCTTTAAACCAGGCAAAGGCCCTATCAATGGCATTCCCTTTTTTGATATTCTCCCAGACCTCTTCCTGCCCAATAAGTTTCATAAAACCGCCTATCAGATTGTCTGCTGTAGGGGGATAGGGATCCCCGGTAATAGGATCACTTCCTAGAGCAACACGTAAAAGATCATAGGCCGGAGTGCCTTCTGCCAACACTGCCAAGGGTCTGAGAATGGCTTCTTTGACCCATTCCATCATTTGCTTTACCAGGGACTTGCCGGTGGAGATCATTAAATTGATGGGCGTTACGACTATGGGTTTTGCCCTGTCCCAAACGCCTCCAAGATCGGTAATGTCTGTCCAGCTGAGGGAATCCAGGAACTTTTTGATGGCGTTTTTGATGCTTGTGCCGGTGATACTTAAATTATCTATCTGTTCCTTAAACCAATTGCTAACACGGTCGAAGATCCCGTGATTGTCTAAGGCATCTGTGATAAGTTTTCCTCCGGGTAAGAATTCTACCATGGCCCTAATAATGTTGCCCGCGCTTCGGTCAACTTTGCTCATATTAATTGGGTTCACTCCCAGGACAATGGTAAACATACGGAAGCCGGGAATGTTATGAGCCTTGTCGGCAAAATAGTCCAGGGCACTGCTTAGGCCAAACCGCTGTACCTTTGGTTTGGTAGCGCTTACCATGGGCTTTTTTTGAACCGCTGCACCCTGTTGTACGGTATGAGTTAGTTCATGTGCCAGCAGGTGTTGTCCTTCCCGAGATTCCGGATTGTATTGTCCTTTGTTGAAATAAATATGATTCTCATGGGTAAAGGCTTTTGCGCGCAACTTATTGTTCAGGGTCTGAGAGGTTTCGTCCGTATGGATCCTGACCCCGGAGAAATCCGCCCCGATCTGGGATCCCATGAATTGCTGCGTACTTTGCGGTAATGCCTGACCTTTATTTTTATTCGCACTAATTCCCCTTTCTACTTCCGAGGAAGCTTCCAAAATATCTGTTCCCTTGCGTTGTACGATATTGGTTTCCTCTTCCTCACCTGATGCTCCCGCAAATTTGGCTTGTAGTTTCTCCTGTACGGATTCATTTTCTTCCTCCTGCTCAGATTCCTCCTTTTCCTGTACCTCCTGGGCTTTTGTCTGTACAAATTGATTGCTTAGATCCGGTGTAATTTCAACAGGCGCAATAGGCTCCATATTGGCTTCTCCCTGGAAGGCGCCTGCCTCCTCAGGACTTACTTCCGCTTCGCCTTCACCTTCCGGGCTAACTTCCTCTTCCTTGTCTTCCCCTTTTTCCCCTTTTTCTTCTTTACCCTCTTTTTTGTCGGGCACCTGAATAGCTTCATTAGGCACCGGAGGCTCTTCTGTCTTTGGTTTCTCTTCCTCAGGATTCTTTTCTGGTTCTTTGTCCGAATTCACTTCGGGATCTACACCTGCTAGTTCCTTTAGCAGGTCGTCAGGGCTTGCTTCTCTGGTCGGACCAGGGGGGTAAGGTGCCGTTTGTACCGATACCGGTGAAACAAAGGACGTGGGACTGTGAAATGCAGAGGCACCCACTACATGATCGGCCATGCGGTCTGCTTCGATCTCATAAATGCTATTAGGTTCTCCAACTTCTAGTTTGGCCTGTATGGAAGGAACAAAGGAATTAGAAGTCCGCTCTTTACCTGCAAAAACCGGGTGACGGTTATTGCGTACTGCAGGTTTCGTACTGACGGTTTTGGTGAACATAAATCCCTAACATATTGTTTATAAATACTTTGGTGACTAGTTAGCACCCGGGTATTGTGCGGCAGCATCAGCTTTGGCTTTTTCTCTAGCCGCTTTGAGCATTGCTTCAAAATCATTCTGCCATTTCTCTTGCTTTTTGAACTTTTTACTGTGTACAGTACTCTTGTCATAGATTTCTTGTACAGCTGTTAACTCTGTATTGGCCTTATTGTTAATAGCAATAAAAGCGGTGTCTAACTCAGCCATTTTTTTGTCAAGAACAGCATCTGCAAAGGGCTGAACGTCCTTTTCATTAGTTGTGGCTTTAGTTTCAACGTATGGTGTTGTAGGCAGTGCAGCCCTCAATTCGTCAAGATAACTTTTGGCAATAGCCTCTGCGATATCAAAATGAATTTGTTCATGAGCTAATAGAGTTTCCCGTTTTTCGGTAATATTTACGTCAGGACCAAATTCCCTTTCAGCCGCCTCGTCATCTGTTAGCCAATCTTTTTTCCAGGATTGATCAGTTTCCATAATTCCTTTTATGGATACGAAGGCAGGGTCGTACAAAATGGTTACTGTGGCTGTTGTACCATCCCAGGTCGGCTTGTCATATTTAATATATCCCGGTGTTATATCTATTTTAATTGGGGCCATGGTAGCTGCGGAGTATTTGGAATCTTCATCAACAGGACCCTGGAAGTCGGCCCAGGTGATGGCCCTGTGGTCAATAGGAACTCGCTGAATGGTGGTAGCTTGATGGTGTCCACCCAAGGACTTTTTGGGATTTTGGTTTCCCTGTTGAATAGTGTGGGTCAGCTCATGGGCCAAAAGGTGTTTTCCCTTTTTAGAATTTGGATGATATTTTCCGCTGTTGAAGTAAATATCATTACCATGGGTAAATGCTTGTGCATGTAGCTGTTTCGTCATTGCTATTGCTTTGGCATCTGTATGAATGTTCACTTGAGAGAAGTCGTTACCGAAAGCCTTCTCCATTTCCATTTGTGTCTTACTGTCCATCTGAGTCCCACTGCCCTTTGAGGCATTTAGTTCTGATGAAAGCTGGTTGGAATTTAAAATGTTCTTTGCTGATTTGGCTTGCACTGCTTCTTCTTCCTCCTCCTGTGCCTGTACCTGTTCTTCCTCCTCCTCCATCTCTTGTGCCTGCACGGGCTCTTCTTCCTCCTCTTGGGCTTGTACGGCTTCTTCTTCCTCTTCGGCTTGTGCCTGAACAGCTTCTTCTTCTTCCGCAGCCTCCTGCTTTTGTACAAAAGGAGTGAGCGATTCAGCCAGCGGTTTTGTCTGTACTTCTTCTTCAGAATCCATTTTTTGAACGCTATCAGGGGATTCAGATTTGCTAACTACTTCATCTGCTGTTCTGTCTGCTTCTACCTCGTATTTGTCTCCTGGCTTACCTATGTTCAATTTGGTCTGTACCGGTGGTACAAAAGGGGTTTCCTTTTGTTGCTCATTGTTTTCCAGGAAGTTTTGAGAACGGGGTTTATTTCGCCTTCTAAATAGTCTTTTTGAAAACATTTTATCGCCATTTTATTGTTAAAAGCTTTGGCATCCAGGGCCAGTGTATAGCCGATAACCCCCAGGGCAATTGGTCTAGAAGTATATCAGTAGTTTTATTCTCTATATGTAGGGTATATCCCAGGGAGTCTTTTTCCAGTACACCTTTTCTTTGTAAAAAGTTGACACGGAGCCCTTCGATACTCGTATTTTTTACCGCCTTCCAGTGCTTTAGTACCGTTGAGAGCAGCAGATGCACTTCTTCTTTTTCAAAATCACTAATGGGTAATTCTCTGGGTATCGGGTGTTCCTTAGGAAAATTGCACAAGAACTTAGGTAACAGTAACTCTTCCTCGGGGAATTGTTGTTGACCCGTAGCTAAATAATGCAAAAGACATATGGCTCTTTGCTGGTGGGCAGGGCTAATGAATTTACTGTTTTCTAACAATCCGACCTTGTCAAAAAACTTCTTTAAAAAGGGGTGAAGAAGCACCACACCGGCATTGACTGCATTCCATAATGCTTCTTTATTACTTCCCATTTTCAAATCCTGAAAACCATTTTCTGCTGTTTTAAACCAGTTATCTTCACTGCTTTTGGATATATAAGAAGCTAATTGCTCATGCATGGTATTTGTTTGAGTGTCATGAGTACCGGGAGAGAGATCAATTGATGCCTGTTCCCCTAAAAACTCCAGAAAAGTTTTGTGTTCTCCATTACATTCTTTGAAAACCTCATGAGCTAAGGTGGGCCAAGACGACTTTAGAAAATCTTTGAACATGGGTGTATTTCCTTCATGCAATTGCTTGAGGGCCGAGATAAGCACATGCTGTTGCAACCTGAAACCTGCGGCAAAACGCTTACTGAACCTACCAACATTTGAGGTAATCAAATTGATAAATTCCAAAAGCTGGGAGGTAAATTCAGCTGGGTATAACTTAGATAAAACGAGGGTTAATTGGTTTTTTTCTAATTGCAGTACCATTCTCACGCCGGCTAACTCAGAATTTGCCAATACCTGTCTTAGATTAGTTATAAAGGAAGCCTTGGAGAAGTCGATTTTTTCAAATTTGAATCGACTTGAAAACCATGGTGAACTACCGGTTTCTAAAAAATATAAGAAGGCTTCTTCTGGCGTATGATCCTTCGCTTTTTCATAGGCTTTGGAGCTTTTCACCTCCTCGTTAATGGAGATGCTATTAATAGCTTTCTGAAGCGCTTCAATTAGGCAGTTTTCCAGCTCATCAAGTTCAGTGTTTTTTATATCCACCGAAACGAATAAAGACGCCAATCGCAAATGGCCCTCACCAAATTTCTCGTCCAACTGGGGGAGTAAAGTCTCAAAGCATTGCTCCAGCATAGAGGATATGCCCAGAGCCTGGATCTTGCCCAACGCTTTGCGATTTGCAAAAATGTCGGTATTGATCCTATTAATGCTATGTGTATTTGAACTATGCACCGAATTGTTTCAAAATTTCTAATACGTCATTCAAGATTTTCTTAAGCGGATTGCTCAACCTACCATCTTCCTGTGTTCGTATATCTTCTATTTTGAGGTGTACGGGGTAGTTTCTAAGCAGGCTTAACAGCGCTTCTTTAAAGGAATCGGCGGCATTTTTTGTAAAGGATACCCATTCGCCGGTGATGCTTGTTCGCGAGCTAATATTAGCATCTCTACATGCCTGAACCAAGAAGTAAATCAGCAGGTTTTCATAATATAACCGCAATAAAAACTCCTGTTCCTTACCAGATCTATTAATGGTTAATCGTTCCGTTATCTGTTTTTGAATCTCTTGGATGAGGTTAAAGATCTTGTTATCCTGGGTGCCCTTTAAGGCTTCTTCCAGATCACTGAAAATCAATTTGTATAATGGTTCAAACTCAGTTTTGTAGAAGATGTTCGCCTCTTTTAATTCGGCAGGATTTTTCTCCAGATCGACCTGGATGGCCAATCTTCCGTTCTCTATTTTAGCTGCGGTATTTTTAAGGCAATTCTCGGGCTCCTCACCTGATAAGGGCACGGAGAATACTTTAATTTGTGATGCTGAGTCAGTACAGGATTCATTTTCTGCCTTTAAAACTACTTTGAAAGTAAATGTACCTCCCGGTTTTACTTTGTAGGTATGCGTAAACTCTGTGGCGTTTTGAGTGATATTTTCACCTTGGCCAAATTCCCATTTAAAGCTTTGCCCTACTATCAGTTTACTCGTATTATTGATCTTAATGACGGCCGCAGTATTGTCATTTCTAAATTGCACTTCTTCAGCAATTGTAAAACTGGCATCGGGCTTTCTTAATACCTTAAGCTGTTCATCCACATTTTGACCGTTAACTTTGAACGATATGGATTTGCCCAAATCCTCCTCCGAAACTTTATTGGGATCAAAGAAGAAGCCATTGTCCTTTTTGATGATCACCTCGGCTATTTCATTCTCTCCTATATGAGCGGTAACAGTTGCGTCTACCGGCCTAACTTCTAGTAGCAGTTGATCCCCCGATCCCTCAAAGGGAACGCAGACATGATCTTTACCAATAAACAAGTTCACCTCCTGATCGGGGTAAACGAAAGTCGTCGCAGGAGTGTCTGTACAGCAGATATAGGGTAAACAAAGGTCTCCTATTACAGTCCTGTGCGCCACATTAAAGGGAAGCTTGGTTCCGGGTCTAAAAATTTCTGGGATGTTGATTTCAGGAATATTAACTAGCCCAAAATCCGGAAACTCGCGTATTCCCTCAATGATAGGTCCGCCTGAAAGGCCAATTGGAACAGATGGCCTAGGGGATTCAAAAGACAGGGGCATGCGCGAAAAGCCAGTGGTTGACAAGATGCTTCTTTCCGCTGTTAATGGTAGTCTTAAATTATTGCTGACCTTAGGCTTTAAGGAAGAGTAGTAAAGCACTACGAATGTTCCTCCCCGTTCTACACCAGCCTTGTGTTCTGCCCCGGGGTGCGTTTTGATATACTCCTTTAAGATCATCTTTCCAAGCAGCTCTTGCTTGCGTTCCAGAATTTTTTCGTACAGTACTTTCACCCGCTCTACCAGGCAGCAGGAGGAGATGATCCGGTTCAGAATAAAAAAATAGTTCTCTACATAATTGGCGCCTTTAAGAGCACTGTCAGCTTTAGTAAGTTGGTTTTGCAACTTTTTCTTGGCCGCGACAGCTGCTTTACATTGTTCCTCGAGAGCTTTTATATATTTGTCGAGATTTTCTTCAGTAAAATCCTCTATGTCTACAAGTTTATTGTCCTCGCTAACCTTAAGTTTTCCCAGAAGATCGCTTGGAATTTCTGCAACGGCTATTTGAATTTCCGGTTCCCAATTCTTGATGGTTTCTTTAACGGCATTATCAATTTTTACCTGAAAATCACTCCCGCCGTCGGAAGCCTCCAAGCCTTTTACATAGATACCGCCCAAAGAATCAGAACTCACATCCATATTGGTCATTACCGTGTTGGTTTTGGACCGACTGCTTCGTTTTTTGGAGGCTGTGGCGCCTTTGGTAATTCCTAGAAGCGGACTGTGTTCAACAGCAAATCCCAGACCTAAGGGTTGTGCTCCTGATAGAGGCTGTGACGGTTGCACGGATGTGTCGGTTGCAGGAATGGCCAGGTCGGCTATCACAGCATAATCTAAATGGACTCCTTTTTCCTTTGCACTAAATCTGGTTAGGAATTTACTGCTGCCGGATATCATACATTTTTGTTCCTCATTCCATGCCTGGAGTATCACCTGCAGATCCTCAAAATACATGGAATACTTGTCATAATCCAAGGTCACGTCATCTGCTGCCACGCCAACCGCTATGGGCATAATGTCGAAAGGCAGACCTTTTTGGCTTCTAATATTCTGCAAGTCCTTAACCACAGAGGTCACATCGCGTCCTACATGACCTTCAATTCTGTAAAAGTCGTGCTCATCCAGGCAATAATCCAGAGGTTCAAAACCGGAAGAGGGATAAGCTGCTTTGTAATAATTCAAAACATCACTTTCTTCATTTACCCCCCAACTGTTCAACATTAATTTGGGATCATCTGCTTTTGATAGATCATAGTAATAGGGAAGCGCCCTTTTACCCAGTGCGTATTTATTATTTCTTGAAGGAGTGATGCGCAGCTCATTCTTAGAGGAGATTAAAAAATGCTTTATCATCTGCATTATTCTATCAAAAAGGCGCTGTAAATGAAGAATACTCTTGTTATTATCATGAATAGGTGATGGATAAAAGGCATGTCGGAGATAGGCAGGCTCATTGTGTACTTCCCCTAAAAAGATGTGTTTAGGAAATGCCGAAGGGTTGGGACAACAGATTGTGTATTGATGTTGTAATGCGGTTAGTAGCTCGTTATAAGCAGTTGCCAGATCTTTATAAAAATCATAGATATACTGAAAGTTGAGATCCTGTGCTTTGAGTTTGCTTATGGGCTGGTTTAGATCGAAGCCAGAGTTGTTGGATAGCGTTTTGAAAATATTCATTTCCCCTAGCTGGGAGATCCTGTTAAAAAGTCCGTCGAACTCTACGGCATAGGCATTCCTTAAGCTGGAAATAGACGCAGCAGTCCCACTGTTTATAATTATCCGTTTAGGTAAATAGGTATTTATTTTGTTTAGTACTTCATTATGAGAGCTGCTTAATAGTCCACTAAATATTGAATCTTTTTCAGCAACTTTTTTAGCCAGATCTATGGAGGTCACAAGTACACGCAAGTTATTGACTACCTCTCTTCCTTGAGCATTGCAGTCTACAGGCGAGCAGTCTTCCTCTTCTTTTAAGAAATTTTCCAGATAGAATAAGGCAACCATTCGGTCATTGCTAATCCCTGTACTAGACTGAAATTTATTCAGGGGTGTTACATCACTTGGGGCGTTGTCCTCCTCCAGTTCATAAAGGTCAATTACTTTATCGCCGTCTAAAAAATGACCATATTTTACATTTTCATCCTTAAATTTTTTAAACCCCCGGAAAGTAGTCGCCTCTTTTTTGAGTAGATCACCGTCTGTAGTTACAGCCAGTCCTTTACTTAGATTAATGGTGTTGGCCGTAGCTTTCAGTTTCAGACCGCAAACAATTCCCACACCAACGAGCCCGGTTCGCGTTAACTTGTCCTGGAAATTAAGGTGATCAAGAACTTCATTTAATTGGTCGTCTGTGAGTACCTGGTTATCTACAAATCTGTGATAAATAGGTACTTCTTTGTCTAACACATTATTCGCTGCCATTGTCTTTATTTTTTAATTCGCCTAGGGCTGATCTGTTTAATATTATTGAAGTTTCTGCCTCTCCGTCCTCATTACAATCGTGCAAGGTTCCCTGTGGATATATAGTGTCTAGCCGATGTAAGAGATCTACCAGAGGTTTTAAGTGTTCATTGTTTTTTTGATTCTCGGGGGATGTCATTTTCTTTTGTAGCCAGTCTTTATACAGTTTTTCAAGTTCCTGCATCTGATTTGGTTTCGCATCATCATCATCATCGTCATTTACTTCTGAGCCAATCCAGCATATTCTGGTTAAAATATGTGCGGGGACTTCATTGCGAATGACATCTTCTGCAAATTCTCTGAAATGAAGGTTTGAAAACCTCTTGGTCCATCCTGGAAAAACGATCGTTAGTCTGAAAGAATAGGGATCCGAAGGCTTACATTGCAAGCAATCTTCATCTACACAGATATCCATGAATTTGTCATTAGCTTTCGAATCGTCTATATCTGGTCTTAATAAGATATTCTCAAAAAGGAATATGCCTTCATCTGTAACCTTATTGAACATAAACTCTGCATATTCTTTAATGGTGGTTTCGGCTACAGATTTATCCGCATAAAATTTAATATGCCTGGCAACTACCTCTTTGCTATGGTCTATAAGGTTAAAATACCATTTGGTGCCATCAGCAGTGGTTAAGAGGTCATAGTTAGCACTGTCCCAGGCCAAAGAAATTGTTTTCCACAACTCATCTTCGGCTTCAGACATCGTGTCATAACTCTTGCTGCTCGAAAACATAATAGAACTATCTGTATGACGTATGCGCCAGCGCCATTCATCGGTCGGATCTGCATCTGCTTCGGGATAGAATTCATAGTGGTATTCAGTGAGATTTCTGCGAGAATAATCTCTGATCCCAAGCAACCTGGCAATTCTATGCTGCAATCCGGAAACATTTTGAGTGTCCCAAACGCCATGACCTGATCCGAAGTAATTCATAGCCCTTCCCCTGTTATACCCTAAAGTGGCATATTCTTTAAGGAGTTTGGACTTATGCCATAAACTGGCTTCTTTGGTTTCCAGGCCAAAAATATCTATCATCAAAAAGACATACTCGTTCATATTTTCAGCGAAACGGGCAAGGAGATGATCAAGCAGTTTACCCTTGCGCTCTATGAAGTCGTCCAGTTTATTCAATGCGTCGTTGGCGTCCAGGCTAAATTGGTCACTGTTCTTGAGAATCTTTTCTAAATTCTTGATTCCGTTTAACTCCTCCAGATAGTAGGTATTTCCTCCGTGCATGTCTGCAGAAAGGAGTTGGCCAATATTTTGAAGATGGCTGAAATAAGTTGCTAGGATTTGATCAAAAAAGGTGAGGTATGCCTTTAATTGTAGGGCTTGAGCATGTCTTTCAACAGGCTCTCTGGGGGAGAGCCCTGCTTGCCCAATACCATAAATATCGGGTAAGTCATTTTGTATGCTATGATACTTTCCATTATTGAGAAAGGTTCCTTCAGGGATTTCAATATCCTCATAACTGAGTTGAAGAGCTGCATTATGAGCCTCAAACTTTTCTTGAAACGCCGTTGCTACCCTGTCTGGATCAATTGTTATAGGGATTACGTCCTTAAAGATATTTATCACACTGTTATTGAGACATAGTTTTATGACCTTATCAAAGCCGGTTGGGAAACATATTTTCCATGGATTAGCTGGTGGCAGACATTCTTGTTCAGCTTCTTCCTCTTCTTCTTTCTTATTACAAGGGCAAGACATCATTGAAAGATCCCTAATGCTGGCAACTCCAGGGGTTTCAGATATTATTTGAATAAGATCGGATAAACGTATTTCAGATTTGATATTTGCTTTGGCAAGCTCTTCATCAGTTATAAAACCGTTTTCAAGAATAGGACCATTGTAAATGCTGTCTGTCGTTCTTCCTTCTTCTAAAAGGGTATTCAATGCGTATCTTTTGACAGAAGGTGAAAGGTGTTCCTGGATTCTGAAGAGAATATCTACAACGGTGTCATGTGCATTTGCTGTTTTTTCAATTTCTATATCTCCGCAAACCTGAATTTCATATTCACCCACCTCTTTCACCTTTATAAGGTCTTCGCACAGATTTCTGTTGGCATGGTACTTATCTGTTATAGCTGTGGTGATTTCAGCTACTTTGGCGATTCTTTCCGGATCGTCCTTTTCAAGCTGCTGAAAGTTGCTGTCCATTTCAAACAACACATTATTCAAACCTTGAAGAGTGAAAGAACTTTTATTTTCATAATGAGGAGAGAGATCTTCTTCATAACTTAGTTTGCCTTTAGGATCCTCGGCTGTGACCTCGTCTTTCAGGCTACAATGCATGTGCACATCAATTTCTTTGTTAGCCCTTATAAATGCATTTTTTACACCGGGAATATCAATAAAGAGTTTCCGGTAATCTATCTCACTTATTGGTTTTGTCGTGAAAACGTTCTTAGCCGTAGGGAAAACGTCGCTTAGATGTTTACTGCTCGAATTGGGTAGGGCCACGAGATCCTGAATAGGAGCACTAATACGATAACCCAAATCTGTAATGGCATAGCACAGTACTTCAAGAAATGTGATTCCGGGATCATGTGTATTATAGTCTGTCCATAATGAATGCGCCATGGCCTCAATATGTTGCATACCCACCTGCCTGAGAAAAGCATAGTCTCTGTCGTCGTTAGTGCTGGTATTTTTAGTGATGGTCAAATTTTCCATGAGATTAGCAATTTTGCGCTTCAACGATTGAATGACTCTGTTTAGGAGCCAAAACTGCCATAGAAGAACTGGGTCTGATGGTGTTCTTTAACTCCCAAGCACCTTCATTAGGTTTATGGTACATTTTAAAATCTTCAAGGAAGTCGACATACTCCAGATGCTCTATGAAGTTGATTACATCATAGCTGTAGAGGGCGTTGTTGAACTTAATTTCGGCTTCATTATCGAACGCCCAGGGCGCTAAAAGAGCAATAAGGTCTTGCTCCAGTTGGCCTCGATAAAAGTTATAGTCCTTCCCGGGATAAAACCTGACCTTGAGGTCGAACTCAATCAATTCATAAATTGGGTTGGCAACCTCCAGGTTTACATGTAAACCATATTTCGGTTGAAGAAATGCCTTGATTTCGTCTTTGGCGTTCTGACTTACGGCCGGATACAGACCCTGGGCAGTACCAGAATCTGTTCTCTTTGGAACTACCACCAGAGTCACATGCCCTGGGCAGAGTTCTTCAACCGAATTGTTTTTAAACCTTGTATGGTTAAGGCATTTCGCCTTGTAAATGTTCGTAAATGATTGCAAGGTTAGATGTTCATAGTCCCAAATGGTAAGTGCTCTGTCCTTGTGCCTTAAGCGCTCACTTGCTCTTCTATAGAAGTCATTATCACTTTCAGTGTCCGTACCATCAAAGGATGCATAGGGTTGATGTACGGCTTTGATCTTTGATTTTCTTTCTACTAGCTGTTTTATTTCCTCTGCTGGTAAACCGGCATTCAAATGATCAAAAACATTGTTGTTGTTTTCAAATATGGCTGTAGTCGCTTGCGTATGAACACCTAAAAAGCGAGCTACCGCACGAGGATTTTTAACCAATTCTGCCTTTAGCCATATCAGTTGGTCATCTAAGTAAAAGTGTGTACTACTAGTTTCCCTGGGCAAACTAAACTGAATGATCCCGGAGCGTAAATTATTATTGGTTGTGTTTTGAATGATGTCTTCTTCATTGAGATCCTGCCAGTAATCGTTTTCTACAAGTACAGCCCACTTTATCTCCTCTCCTGGGTTAAACGAACTTAGTAATGGATCTTCACTTCCTTCTGCAACCTGGAATAAAATGGACACATTATCTCTGGGATTTGCACCAGAAAGACCTATATAAAAATGATTATTACTATACCTGGGAAGCAGGTTTAATCTTGTTGAGGCGATGCTGCTGCCAAAAGGATTCAGATGAATGAATTTTAATTCATCACTGTCAATAGAATTACTATCTAGTGTTATACTCGCTTTGGCAGTGTAATCCATGGTTAATGAATCTACCAGAGGTGTATAGGGTTCGTTGGGAAGTTCTTCAGGATTTACGCCATCAGGATTTGATGTGATAATAGACACATAAACATTGTTGTAAAGGTCGTGATAGAATGATTCCGCAAGGCGTATTGTGATTTTTCCGCCCTTTTTAGTTGTGGTAGGATCAGCTATATCAATCTGAGGGTTGGGGTCGAACATCAAAGAAGAGTACTCCCCGTTATGTAAGGGGGAAGTAACGGCAAACTTAAATTCTTCTCGCATAGTATCAGCAGGGGGTCCTGTGGGCTGAGCTTCAACAGTTGCTTTCTCGGCAGTCTCCCCGCTATTGTCACCGGAGCCCTCCACCGTAAGTATTAAAGGAATGGGTACTATCTCCATATAGGTCCAGTGATAACTATCCAGGTTATTCAGGAAATCGTTTCTTTGGGCAGTTATTGCATCGGCATAATGGCTATAATGGCTTGTAAAGTTGGGGGGTACGTTTAGCCAATTGAAATTAAAGGAGTAGGACGCGATCTGTTTCCCAACGAATTCTTTGTTTTCAACGGTTAGTGCCGAATTCTTTTTTGGTCTGGGTCCAAAAGGCATAAAGGGTTTCTCTGCAAGTTGCAGGCCTATTTCATTTTGAACAATAAGATCTGTAACCCCTGTAACATCAACGGTTACACTGATCTTTGTTACCAGAATGGTCTTTGCAGAGGCATAAGCGGAAGGGTCTGCAAATCTGAATTTGAGAACTGGCAAGGCCGTATTGATGCTCTTTAAGTGAATTTCCTGATTAAAGGATGAAATCGGTTTTTCTTCCTCCGGGATGGTGATTTGCCACTGATTCTTTTTTGAACCACTCACGCTTACAGCAATTTCATCTGTCCAACCCTCCTCAGTAGTAAGGGAAGCATAGATTATCCCTTGATAAGATAGCGCTTTGTCAAAATCCCAGTTTACCGTAATAGTTCTGGTTCCTTGTCTCAGCGCAAAAATTTCCCCGGCAAGGGCCAGTTCTAAATTCGCCAGAGGCCATGAACTGTCTCCAAAGGCAGACCAACTTAGGTCGCCTTCCAACGGTTCTTCCAGACCGTCTTTGGTATCAGGGCGCAAGGCATATCGAAGTAAATTATTAGAATCCTCATATATGCTGCGCATGGCAGCAACTTGTGCCTGATTTACAACCAAATCTTGTTCAGTACTGTATTTTCTGTTGTTTCCTTCCCCATCTTTTCCGGCTTCAAGCTTACTTTCTTTCGCCACCAATTCCGTAATGGCATTTTTGGCCAATTCAAAGATTACGTGGACTGTATCTGGAGAGAACGGATTTGGGCTAAGCTGCAACACCTCTCCGTAATAAAAGTCCAAATGCCTTTTTGGAAGGCCATTAAGACTTTGTTGCGGATAAGCCAAAAGTTTTAAAAATGCGATAAAAAGAGCCAAATGCGGTTCGATGGTCCCATCGAAGTATTTTCCTAATGTTTCTTCAATCTGGTCCTTTTCCGGGAAAAAATTGTCCCAATCCCCATCAGGAACTTCTTTATCGTTAATCTTGAAATAGTTTAACAAAGAAGCATAGTCCTTAGCGAAAGCCATCCAGTCTGCAGTACCCAGTTCATGCAGCTTAACATTTTCGGGAATTAAGGCATCTAGCAATCGCTGAACCTGGGTAGTGCCTTCCCTGCTTAATGGGTTACTATGTTCACAGCTGTTGCTCATAAGATTGGAGTTGCACTCTTGTTAGGTATCTCGCTTGCCTCGTTGATATAAAATGGATAAACCATGTTAAATCTTGAATTGCTGGAACGGATGATATAATCAATTTCTATCAGGATTCTACCTTCTGTGATAAAGCTTTCATCCAAGGCAATTTTTAAGGGTTCAATTCTTGCTTCGTGATATAGGATTGCGGTCTGAACGAGATCTATCAAATAGTTTTTTGTCGTTAGGTTAAAAGATTCAAATACCATCTCATCCATATTGCAACCGAAGGATGGTTGCATTATTCGCTCTCCCTTAATAGTACCTAACAAGATCTCGAGACTCTTTTCAATATCTTCCTTGTCTGATGTAAGCAATACTTTTCTCTCCACCTTGTCAAAAGTTGGAGGAAAACTCCATCCGCTTCCCGTAAAGGGTCTTTCATTTTTCATACTATCCTATTAAAACTGTTGGTGCTCCTCCAACTATGGTTCCTCCATGAGCCGTTGAATCTCCTAGTCGTGCGGCCGGCATTCCGCCAATCATCACCGTAGAGGAACCCATGATTATCGTATCCGGAGGTCCGCTACAGGTTGCCATATCTCCAACCCTCGCGGCAGGCATACCGGCTATTAAAACGGTAGGTTCTCCCGCAGGCATAATAGGCCCTCCAACGTGTGGAACGGGTCCGGGGTTCATCATTGGACAAACATGCATATCTGTTATTCGCGCTGCGGGTGCTCCCATATTAATTTATTTGTACTATACCTCCTTTGACCGTAGTAGATCCGGAAGATGAAATTTCGGCCATTCCGCTGGCCTCCAGTTTAGCCTCAGCCTGCATAGAGGCCTTCATATTTATGGCCTCCATTTTTATATCGCCACTACTGGTTTTGAGAATGATATCTTTCCCGCTCTCAAGGGTGATGCCGTCGGCATTTAATGTGATAGCGTTGTTATTTTCATCACTGAGTTTCATGTCACCACTGTCATCTGAAATGAGCAATTCCTTACCTGCGGGAGTTTTTACCATGACAGACTTGGCCTCATCATTGATTAGAAACTCTATTCCGGATCTGGTGGTCCAGCCCTTTTCATGGTTATCATCACTGGCCGGAATGGCTGCCGGGAGGTTACTACTATTCAGGCTTCCCAATACAATAGGGTTATTGGGATCGTCATTTATAAAGCCGAGGACAACTTCATCTCCTATTTCCGGCCTGTTTACTATTCCTCTGCCGTCTCCTGCGCCCCAGGTTCCGATACGCGCCCATACCCCTTGATCATCCGAATTCATGATCGGTACATTTACCAGGATACGTTCGTCCCCGTTTGGATCGCCCTCCAGTTGGGTAACTATCCCAATTTGAAGTCCGTTCAACGCAGGTTGTTGGCCTGCTGCAGGCTTCGTACTCAGGTTAAATTGGCAGGCGAAAGGCTCTGGGTCTAGCCCGAATTGAACGTCAATGAGCCAGTTTCCACCGACTATTTCATGTTTTACGCCGCTCACAAAGGCTTTTCCGTTGAATCTTTCTCCCAAGCCCTGCAACTCTATTATTTTTCCGGCCTTCATTTGAGGGATACCTTGAAATTGAGCGCGCCCCCGCACTTTGGCAAGCTGGCGTCTTAGCAAAGTGGCATTAGCCCATTTTTGTAGCACTTCATCGGGTTGCTTGGCATTATTTCTAACAAGGATTTCAGTGTCGTGGTGAACTTCGCTTAAGGTAGTATGGTCTAGGTTACCGGGTGTGATTGCTCCCGGGTCGCTCGCCTCAATTTCGGTGATCTCAGTTTTGGAATAATCCCAGGTTTGGCCTTTTACAGCGCTAACCTGACTAAGGGCATCAATTTCTGCATCCAAAGAAAGTAGAGAGGCACCAAAGTTTACGGCTTCAGTAGCGTCCTGATCGAAATCCGGAGGTTGGATATTGAGATCTTCCTTGTCTCCTATGACAAACAGACCATTTGTTTCAGCTCTGGATACGATATAATCCCAATCTGTACATTCAAATTGTAGCAGTTCAATATGACTAAAGCCCGTGTCGGCAATATTGTTGCTAATATCATATTCACTTGCAATGGTCGCCCAGGCATCTGATTCTAAAGTCTCATAAAAAAAACGACTCTTTTTGACTTTGGTCATTTTTACAGCGATATGTGCACAATCTATGACCAAATGGCTCTTCCCAGTACTTCTTACCTTAATGCTGTGTTTGGTAACAATACCTTTAAAAATACATTCCTCGTCAGAATGATATCCCGCGTGAATCTCTATATCCTTTCCGGGTACAAAATAGTCTTCCTCACTTATGGGAAATGTCTGGTCCGCGGCAGAGCCGTCAAGAAGAATGATCCTGGCTCTGGGAATCCTGTTGATTTCTTGCCAAACAGAAATACTCTGAACCGCCAGAGTGGTGGGCAATGCTGTACCATCGCTCAGGAGCGTAAAGGTTACGGAATCTGCCGATTTAGAGGTTGATATGAGTTGCTTTTCGGCCATTAATTTACAGTTTTATCCAGAGGAGGAAATAGCAGTTTTTGTCCCTGTTTTAGGTCCCGGAAATTGGCCAGCTTGTTAGCTCGCGCTACTTCAACATAATACTTGGAGTCGCCATAAATCTTGAAACACATATAGGGTAGTGTATCTCCCTCTTGAGCGATACGTAAGTGACTGAGGTCTGGAGATTGTTTGTTTTCTTCCTTAACCCTTTCCTCGTCTTCTTTAAACTCTCTGAACTCACATTTTAGCATTGCCCTCAAAGGCTTGCCTTCCAGGTTGAACAGTTTATATTCAATGTCCAACTTTTCGAGTTGCCCTTTAAAGATTAGAGAACCCCAGCATAATTTCAAATATCGTGGCTTGTGTATTTCACCTTCCAAATCGAGAGCAACCTTCCTAAAGTGATCTATGTCGTCTCGTACACCATTTACTTCATCCGATTTGTTACCTAAAGCCCCGGTCCTGTCTAGGAGGAAATCAAAATTCATCTTTACAGGTTCGGTATTGTTGTGATTATTTTGTTTACCGCTGGTTCCTTGAGCCTGTTCATCAGAGAAATTGATCGTTGTAGATTGGGTGTAGTTCTCAGGGTTCACATGGACCACAAATGGATCTACATCCGTCAATTCCTGCTCGAATTTTGGATCGCTATAAGACCTAATGGTCATCTTCTCGTTCATTGAGAAATTCATATCATCTGTCGTCTTTGCGGTTAAGGATGTCCAAAACAGTTTCTACACATGCAGCGATTATTCCTTCCCTGTCCTTTTTCGCCTCTTTTGCATTAGGTCTTTCAGGGGCATTATCTTCCGAGCTGACATTTACTTTAATATGAAGCTGATTTATTTCTATGGGCATGACTTAGCTTTTTGAAATTCGGAAATATCGATAATGGAGTTCCAGAGACTCAATGGCTATGGCACTTGATTCTGCGTTAAGATCACTAACACTCCATTTTTTGGGCCATGCATGTACTACATTCCAGCTAATCAGGGGATCACCTTCCTCATTTAGCATAGAAATATCCAGTGAGACGGGCTCAATTATCGTAGATTCAAAGGCGTCAAAACACCATTGTATAAGATCAGAATCTTTGAACAAACCCCGTTTCAATACCAGATCGTTGTATTTGGAACGTACAGGTAGAACATGCTCAAAACGGTTTTCACCACCTTCAGCAACCGTCTCCGTCTGCATCTCCACAGACAGACCAGCCACAGACTGGAATTGAGTGTCTATGGTGCTGGAACCGATTCCGTTAAACGAGACCCGGAAATAGAAACTAACCGGCGGATAAATATTCATACTTAAACGTATTCTATGGTAAGTCCTTCATGACAACACTCAAGACTTTCAATGGCCACCTCGTTACCATCACTTTTTAAATCTGTACTTTGGATCTTCATCGGCCAACATCTTTTTACTTTCCAAACCACGGTAGGCTCGTGCTCTTCATTCAATAAACTGATGGTAATATCTCTGCGATCTATCGTATTGAGCTGTACAGTATTGATCCATTCGAAGTATTCGTTATCACTTGCAAAGGAACCTCGCTTCATAGTTATATTGCTGAATTTCTGCATCCCGGGCATCTTGGTTTTGTGATATTCCGGACTGGCACCGTGTCTGTACTCAATAGGCTCAATTTCCATATCCAATCCGGATATTTCAGTAAAACCGATCTTTGTTCCTCCCCAGTCTACCTGGAAATGAAACTTAACTAATGGATAATCATTCATTTTTCAAGGATTTAAGTTCTATTATTGATTAAGCTTCTAGCATTTTATGAGAGAAGCGGAGTATTATAAATTCTGCCGGTCTGACCACCGCCATTCCAATTTCAACGATCATTTTCCCCTGGAATACGTCGTCCTGTATCATAGTTTCGCCAAGGCCGACTTTTACGAAGAAGGCTTCTTCCGGTTTACTACCCATCAAAGCCCCGGCCCGCCATTGAAGGATGAGAAAATTCTCTATCATGGCTTTTACCTTTGTCCAGGTTTTGGCATCATTGTTTTCAAACACGAATTGCTCACTTGCCTTCTTCACTGATTCCTCTACCATGTTAAAAAATCGCCGTACCGGTACGTAACGCCATTCGTTACTGTTTCCATCCAAGGTTCTTGCTCCCCAAATCAGGGTGCCTTTTCCCGTGAAACTTCTGATCACATTGATAGACTTTCCGGTAGGGTGTACATTAAAGTTGTCATTATCTGTGTTATCTACCTTTACCGTTGGACCGTTTATGAGATTAATGCTAACATTTGCAGGTGCCTTCCAAACTCCTCGGGTATTGTCTGTTCTTGCATATATCCCTACGACGGCAGGGGAGGGAGGCATCACTACGGTAAATTCGTTCAAAAGCCCTTCTATTTCAGCGATATAGGAATTAGTGAAATAGGTAGCAACGTTCGTGTTATTTCCTGCTGGGATGTCCTGCTCGGTATTTATCTGGGCAAGAATATTGTCGACCGCAGTTTCACTATTTGCGCAGGAAGATGCCAGATCTGGTATAGCGCCATCGATAACAGGATTGTTGGTTGTAGTACCGATATTAAGGCCTTCAACAGTATCAAGTTCAGATTTTGCCGTGTCTAATTCTGTTGAGGTAAAAGTATCATCTTCAACAAGTTCCATTGCGTCCTGAGCGTTTTTTAGCGCTTTATGGGCCGCGGCAAGAGCTGCTTTATACAGTACCAACTTATCTCGTTTCACAGTTGCGGTAGGCAGGTCTGTAACAGCCTGATCTGCCTTAACCTTGGCATCTACTACTTGTCGTTGATGGTCTAAGGCTGCCGCGACGGTTTTAAGCTGTTTAAGGGTTTTGCCTTGAAAGGCATTGGTAGCAGTATGATCCAGAGATACTGTTGTATCATCATGCGGATGAACTATTTTTGTGTTCAAACGGGGATAATATGCTCCCCCATAACTCAGGTGATTTACCCCAATACTATCGCGGAAACTACTACCGTCATCATCATTTTCCAAGAGATCAAATACCCCAAAACGATCTTTCAGATCGGCACATTGCATTAGTACTTCTTTGTAAAGGTCGTAGTATTGATTAGTGTTTAATCGGTCGGCTTCGGGGAAAACCAGCAAAGTTATTTCGTCTATCTTTCTGGCGGCTGTCAAGCCAGCCATCAATTCGTCGTAATCGTCAACACTGTCCAAACTTGGGATAGGGGTGCTGTCGCTAAAATCGCCGGTGGAAACAATAAAGCAGGGTCCGCCACCATTGGCAAAATAAAGTTGTAATGCCTGATACATCCTATAGGGCAACTCCCCGGTATCAAAGGAGACCTCCAGAGGGGTAAAAGGTTCGGAATTTTCAATGGTAACCTTAAGCGATTGCTTATGACTTAAACCAAAGTAAAGCTCATATTCACTTAGCGATTTTATTCTTGTAGGCACATTAAGCAGGTCTTTTCCGTCCTCGTCAATAGCCTTTTCGGTATAGCCTATAAAAGCGGGAATTGCCGTTTCTACCTGTGCTACAGAGGGAGGTAGCAATGAGACTTCTTCTACGTAAACGCCGGGAGTTTTGTAATTCATGATTCTAGCATTTTATGTGAGAAACGAAGAATGATAAATTCAGCTGGTCTAACCACTGCCATCCCGATCTCAACAATCATTTTTCCATTGAGTACATCGTCCTGAGTCATGGTCTCACCCAGACCGACTTTGACAAAAAAGGCTTGTTCGGCCTTGGCGCCCATCAGGGCCCCTGCCCGCCATTGCAGAATTAGGAAATTCTCGATCATAGCCTTCACCTTAGTCCAGGTATTGGCGTCATTGGGCTCAAACACAAATCGTTCGGTCGCTTTCATGACAGACTCCTCGACCATATTGAAGAAGCGTCGGACAGAAACATAGCGCCATTCGTTGCTATTGCCATCCAATGTCCTTGCTCCCCAAACCATAACCCCTTTCCCGGTGAAGAATCTAATGGCGTTGATAGATTTTCCTGTATCACTTACATTCAGGCCGTCTTGTTCGCTGTTTTCAAGATGTACGGTTGGTTTTTTAACCAGATTAAGGCTTACGTTAGCCGGTGCTTTCCATACTCCTCTTGTACTGTCAACTGCAGCATAAACTCCGGCTAGTGCACCACTGGGGGGCATCTCAAGCGTCGCATCGGCAATTTTGTTTTTAATATCTATATACAATTGCTTTAGCTCTCCGTTTCCTGCATGAAATAATGATTCCTCCTGATCTTCGCCGCCGGCAATTTCTTCTTCGGTATACCGTAGAACTTTAACGGTATTCCCAGCTAATAGGGCGTTGTCTGCTGTTACATTAATGGAACTTTCTTTAGGGACAAAGGTCAATGAGGTTGCCAGGTTAGGATAATAGGCCGCAGCATACATCAGATTATTTGTGCCTATGTCATTCCTAAACGGTTCCGCTGATTTACCTGCAGGATCTGTCAGATCACTTACCGGGGTAACATCGCAAATGGCAAATCTATCTCCGAGGTCTGCACATTGTTGCATGGCAGCTTTATAGAGATCAGTGTTGCCCGGTGCATCGGGAAAAAGGATCATGGTAGGCTCGTCTTCCTTTTTAAGCAAAGCGAGGCCGGCTTGTAATTCTGCGGGGTCTACATTTGGCGGAGTGCTAAAGCCTCCGGCAGAAATAATGTAACAAGGGCCACCTCCGTTTCCAAAGTAGAGCTGTAGGGCATAATAAAGCTTATAGGTTGGAGTGCCTGGAATTGCCCCTGAAATTGCCCCGGCCGCGTCAATTGCAAAGTCGGGTAATTCATTCGCCGGACCTCCGTAAAGGGCTTCATAATCTACAAGAGATTTAATTTTTTCGGGTGTTGTCGGCCCTTTCTGTGTATACCCAATAAAAGCAGGGATAGGCGTTTCTACTTGGGCCACAGAAGGCGGGAAGATACTTATTTCTTCCACATAAACGCCGGGTGTTTTGTAATTCATATTTGTAGTGTTTTATTACTATTGAGGTTTTAAGATGATCTGATAGGTCTTGCCGGTAGTTGCCGGAGCGCTGGATTGTATGGAATTCCAGTAAATGTCCAATATGCCGTTGGCGGCACTTTGTTTTAGGTTAGTGCTTAAATATATTGTTGAGGACGGAGGGTCTGCCTTATCTGTTTCCAAAACATAGGGCCCCTCCTGGGAAATGTATTCTGCTTCGTGTTTATCAGGATCGTTGAGGACAACATATATGAAAGGCATTGAGGGATTATTAGGGATTTCTATAGGAACTGTTTGTAAGGTTGTTTGAGGGGTGAATTTTTCTTTTATGAACCATTTTGAGGGATTGTTTGCGCCAGGAAGCGCTGTACGCTGCGTAAAGGTCTGTTGCTTAATAGATGCTAAATCTGCCTCACTCAGTTTGGTAGTGGATGTGAGATTTGTTCCTGAAGAGATGTTACCGTTTGAACTAAGATTATCTAAATAAAACTGAGGGACGGTACTGCTTACTGGTTCGTAGGCAGTGACAAAGGATGGGTCATTTATAGAAATTCCGAAACTGAACTTTATTTTGTCAGATATGGGGGAGGGAATGGGATTGGAAGCTTCGGGGTAGGATTTGTAGTAGACCTCAAATCCATCGTCCATAGATTTAAATACCAGGCCATAATTGTTCAATAGCTTATCACATTCAGAAGTTGGAGTAAAACTAAGACTGCGTACTGCCTTATTTGTGGTCTGCTCCTTAACCTTTACTGTAAAAAACCGCTTATATGCTAATGTAAAACTCATAATCACAAATTCAATTGGCTATCCAGGGATATGGTGGTTACTTCCGGAGCTTCTAAGTGCTCATTGCGCTGTACTTTGACAACCCTTATCTTATACAAAACAGAGGGGTAGTGGTTCCCTCCCAGAACACTCCAAATGTGATTGAGTTGTTCAAAATTGACGTTGTACATTTCAAAAATCAATTTGTCTATGGGTGGGTCCAAATCCTGGGTATCGGTCATATTGCCCAGGGTGAACCATTTGTTGGTCTGGAAGAAGCTAATAAGCTCTGCTAATTTGGTAATGCTTTTAGTGTAAGTGCTGAGCTTAAAGGCGAATAGAATATAGAGATTCAGGACCACCGGGGGTTCCATGCGCCTGAGCTGGCTGTTTATCCTCACATAATTGGGTTTGTTTTTCATGGTGGCCTCCTCTTCGATGTTTACAAGAGAGAGAAAAAGGCCTTCTTTGTTCGGATCGTTGTGGAGTGTATGAAGGTTTTCAGCAATAATGTCATTAGCATTTAAGTCCAGAGTAGGGTCATTGCTTAGTTGAGTTCTGATAAATTGTAGGGTCTCTTCAATCATTTTATCAATGTGTTAGTTTCTCAAAAATCATCTGAAAATCGCCTTCTTCAATCATGTAATTTATCATGGGATAGAGGTCCTTTTTTTCGATCTCATTCACTATGACCATACTATTAGACCAGAAATACTTCTTAGCAAAACTTTCAGCAATTTGATGGTATTCCTGCATTTCATTGATCAACCGTGTAATGCTTATAAAATTGGCTCTGTATTTGCTTCCATCATCGAGATGTACAATTACATCGGTTTTCAAATGCGCATAATCTACCTGGTCATTCTCTATTTCCTCTGATAAATAGATCTTATTGATTGTCATACAATGATTTGGCCAATTCTGAGAAAAGGTACACCACAATCCTTGCCGGGTTCAAGGATTATCTGACAAGGGGTAGCAGATTTGGAATGAGTGGTAGAGATAATGGAATGAATGGTTGAAATTAAAGATCATTAAGGCATAGAGGTATCTTTAGGAATAATTGAGTTAGGGGCAATTAAGGGTTGTAAGAGAAGAAACTAGAGATGGGCTATCTGATCCAAGAAGTCCAATTTTCTCCTTCTTGCGAGAGGTACAGGTTTGCAATTTGCATTGAAAAAAATGAAACCCTCCCGCGTGTATTTCTTAACAAATTTGAGGTTGATATGATGAGATCGATGGCAGGCGAAGAAACCCTTCCCATCTAATAGTTCTCGGAACTTACCAATACTGTAAGAACTAATGATATCTTGTTTTTCTGTGGTAATAAGAAGCGTGCATTTTTGCAGTCCCTCACAGCGGACTATCTGATCTATACTGATAAATTCGATACCTTCAATAGTGGGGACTCCGATGAGTCTGTTGTGAGGTAACCTAAGAGCATCTTGTGTTTTTGACTGCGATCTCCTCTTAGTAATTTTATCCAGAATATTGTATATGGAAAGGGCCGTATCTTTCAGGTTTAAAGGAAAAAGAATAAATCCGTCCAGATTCTTTTGAAGTGCCACTATGGCGTCTGTCGCTTTATGAGATAGGGAGATTACCATTGGTGCATTTTCGCCATCTATGATCGGGTCCAGATCGGCTATAAATTCGGATTTAGAGAAAATGAGATCGAGGCTGGAATTTTCATTTTCGCATTGCTCTAAAATTACTTCAGGGGTTACCAGCTTTATTGAGGAGGAAAGTTTTTTTAATGCCTGTTCCAGTGCCTTGAGATCAGTTTCATTCGAATCCAGGATGCAAGCTGTAATCTGATCCTGAGGGTTTTTTGACTTTTGAGTTTGTTCTTGACTTTTAACTAATTTGGCTTTACTCAATCTATTCTGTAATAATGTAGATAAGTTGATAGGGGCCTGAACCCTTGAAGGCATATCTTTGAGATCTGAGGTAGTGAGATCTTTTTTGGAGTTTGTGGGGTTAAGTTCCATGCCAAATCTAGTTTTAGGGGAACTAGAGATACATCTTACAGAAAGCTTATCTTATTTCTTTCAAATTATGTAAATATTACATAGAATTATTATATACTTGTATGAATGGCAGTGAATTATGTATGTGTGGCAAGGGGTTGCACAGGCCCATAAAAAAACACCCTACTATTTCGCAAATCCAAAAATGTTCGTATGCCAGTTTTCAACCAGCCGTTTCATAAGACTCCCTTTGTGATCTCGTACATAACTTTGAGAAAAACCATTGGTTATATCGGCATTTGTATCCCCTTCTTTCTTGTTTTAGGATCTGTTCTTATAGGAGACTGTACAGAGATACAGAGTTCTATAAGCGACTATTATCATACGGTTATGAGGGACGGGCTTGTAGGTGCTATTTGTGCCATTTCCTTCTTCCTGTTGTGTTACAGAGGTTATGACAAGAGAGATTTAATCGCCACGCGCTTGGCTGCCATTTTTGCCCTCGGAATTGCATTTTTTCCAACTACTTTTACTGATATCATAGAACTGCCATGTATCGAAGTCAGGCAAATTGATAATCCCCTGGTAAAGATCATACATTTTTCCAGTGCAACGCTGTTCTTTTTAACGTTGGCCTATATGTCTATCTTCTTGTTTACCAAGAGTGATAAGGAGAAAACACAATGGGAGCAACCAAAAAAGACGCGAAATAACCTATACCGTATTTCCGGGTATGTAATTGTCGGCTGCCTAGTTTTACTAGCCTTATACTTTTTTGTGTTGGAAGAAAAGTGGCCAGAGTTAAAGCGATACGATTTGGTGTTTTGGCTAGAGACCATAGCACTCCTGGCCTTTGGAATTTCATGGCTTACCAAAGGAGAGACTTTCTTTAAGGATAAGAAGGAATTAGTTAGCTGAGACCTTCTTTAAGGGCAGCCTTGGAAGTTTTTCAGCTTGTTATTTGGCTGTCCATCCTCCATCTACGGTTAGCATAGAGCCTACCATATAACTTCCGGCATCACTGGCCAGGAAAATTGCCGCACCCTGAATTTCTCTGAGTTCTCCCCAGCGTGCCAATGCGGTGGCGCCTACAATAAAATTCTTAGCTTCCGGAGTGCCTGCTATCGGAATGTTCATTTCGGTTAAAAAAGGGCCCGGGCAGATTGCGTTCACATTGATGTTGAAAGGCGCTAATTCCAAACCAAGGGCACGAGTCATCTGTACAACTGCTCCTTTGCTGGTTGCATAGGGTGTCCTATTGGCAAGTCCGACCAGACCAAGTGTGCTGGCCATATTTATGATGCTTCCGCTGCCATTCTTTTTCATATAGGGGGTTACCGCCTTGGAAGCATTCCAGGTGCCGTCTACATTTACTTTCATTACCTGCTGAAAATCCTCTTCACTAAGTTCATCAATAGCTCCTCTAATATTGATACCTGCACTATTTATGAGAACGTCCACAGTGCCAAATTCTTCAGCTACCTCCGCTACTACAGCTTCCATTTGATTCAGCTCCGTGACATCTGCTGAAAAGGCTTTGGCTTTTACTCCAAAATCGCCACTGAGCTTTTCGGCAGCTACTTCCCCTTCTTCTAAATTTCGATTTACCAGTATTACATTCGCCTTTACTGATGCGAGTCCGGCTGCCATAGCGTAGCCCAGACCTTTGGAACCACCTGTTATGATGGCATTTTTTCCGCTCATATCAAATTGTTTGATTCCGGGAAGTACATTTTTACTCATAAAAGTTTGTTTAGTTGATTAATTAAATCCTAAATGTTGCTTAGCGTAGTTCAGGGAGGTACGATTGTTATCTATTTCCAATTTTAATTGGGCATCTGAGCCTTTGTCTGATACTCTTGGCAGTGCTTCTTTGGCCTTTTGCTCTCGTATTTTACGAAGAAACCTGCCCAGATCAGCCGCGCTGATTTGTTCAAAGGTGGCCCAGTATTTTTCCGTTAAGCAAGGAACTTTTAATGGATCTCTGGTAATCATCTCCAAATTAAATCTAATGTCCGGATTTTGCTTTTTAATGAGTCGGATCATTTTTTTAATATCAAGAAACCCTTCACCTAAATTTACTTCGGAAAGCAGAAAACCGTCATCGTACTCCGCTACGGCCATATCTTTCAGATGAACCGAAAATGCGTACGGAGCTAAGGCAGTAACCACTTCCATGGGATCTTCGAGTAACGAAATATTATTACCGGTGTCCAGTGTTATTCCAACCCACTCACTTCCGATGGTGTTAAGGATTTCAAGGAATTCAGCAACTCTCCAATCTTTGTGATTTTCAATAGCCAGCTTCATTTCATGTTTTTTTAATAAAGGAGCTGCTAATGCTATTGATTTCATGGAAGCCGATTTAAATTTCTTGAATTCAGTTAGTGAATCAAAGGTTTCATACCGTCTTCCCGAAAGACAGGCTGTACGTACAATAGTAATACCCGCTTCTTTTGCTCCCAGGAGGTCAGCTTTAAATCGGGCAACATCCTGCTCATCACTGGGTAATTTGATCTGCCCCTCCAGGAACATGGCCAATTCTTCACTTCGCTTTCTCAATTTTCTGCTAAAATCCTTATCCCAGTTTCTGATCCCGACCTGGATACCTCCAAACCCAAGTTCACCGCAGTGATTGATCATCTCCATGGCAGTTTTAAATGGAGGATAAGAACTGCTCTCCAATCTTTTATACCAGCGAATAAGATAGGAAGCCTCCGCCACCCCAAACCGTAACTCAGCGGGCCAGCCTTCAAAGGAAGTAAGGGCAGGAAACGAAAGAGCGCAGGCACCTGCTGTCGTGGTCGTAATAAAATTTCTCCTTTTCATGATGTTCCTAAAAGATAGATACAGCTCAGAATTAAAAATAGGAAAAGATTCTCATTTCCCGGAGATCAATTCCCTAAAAGAACAAACAACAAAGTAATTATTTGTTTTATTCTTTTCTGCTTGAAGCAAGATGTCTTCATTTTACTATATTTATGTTTAATCGCTGGGAAGCCCAGTTCCAATACTACCTAAACTAACAGCATGGGAGATAAAAATGAAAAAAGGCTCAGAAGTGAAAACTGGTTCAATCCGGATGATGTGAAATCTGGGTTTATCCATCGGTCGTGGCTTAGGAATCAGGGATATCCAGACGACTATTTCCGCGGACGGCCGGTAATTGGGATATGCAATACCTGGTCTGAGCTCACCCCGTGCAACGGACACCTGAGAGAGTTTGCTGAGTTTGTAAAAAGAGGGGTTCTTGAGGCTGGTGGTGTGCCCTTTGAATTTCCTGTTACCAGCATGGGCGAAACACTCATGAGACCCACTGCCATGCTTTTCAGAAACCTTGGTAGTATGGATACCGAAGAGAGTATAAGAGCAAATCCTTTAGACGGAGTAGTACTTTTGACAGGTTGTGACAAAACCACTCCGGCTACGGTTATGGGAGCCTGTAGTGTGGATCTACCCACCATAGTAGTACCGGGCGGGCCTATGCTCAATGGAAAATACAAGGGTGAGCGAATAGGTTCGGGGACTTTTGTATGGCAATTAAAAGATAAAATAAAGAATGAAGGCTTTACGGCAGAAGACCAGGTGGTTGCGGAGGTTTGTTCTTCGCGTAGCGCCGGTCATTGTATGACAATGGGTACGGCCTCAACCATGGCTTGTATGGTAGAATCTCTGGGACTTACCTTACCGGGGGCGGCCGCCATTCCTGCGGTTGATTCCAGAAAAAGAGTGCTGGCACAATTATCCGGAAGGCGTATTGTGGAAATGGTCCGGGAAGATTTAAAACTTTCCAATATACTAACCAGGGAAGCCTTTGAGAATGCCATTAAGATCAATGCCGCGATCGGGGGTTCCACAAATTTCATTATCCACCTTACCGCTATTGCCGGAAGAATAGGTGTGAAGTTGCAACTAAAAGATTTTGATACTCTAGGAAGCAAAATTCCTTTGCTGGTAAATCTGATGCCATCGGGAAAATTTTTGATGGAAGATTTTTTTGATGCGGGAGGCCTTCCGGTGGTGATCAGAGAAATGAAGGAGCACCTAAACAATTCGGCCATTACGGCCAATGGGAAGCCTATTGGGGAGAATAATGAGCATGCAGAATGTTATAACCCCGAAGTAATTGCGCCATTAAATGCGCCATTTTTAGAGGAGGCTGGGATAGCCGTGTTATATGGCAACCTTTGCGAAGATGGAGCTGTGATAAAGCCATCCGCGGCTACGCCGGAACTAATGACCCATAGGGGTAAGGCCGTAGTTTTTGAAACCATAGAGGAATTCCTGAAAATGGTAGATGATCCGAATTTAGAAATAGATGAAAACAGTGTCATGGTCTTAAAGGGCGTTGGCCCGGTAGGCTATCCTGGAATGGCTGAGGTTGGGAATATGGAAATCCCTGAGAAATTACTCAAGAAAGGCATAAAGGATATGGTCCGTATTTCTGACGGCAGAATGAGCGGGACAGCCTATGGAACAGTAGTATTGCATATATCTCCTGAATCTACCATTGGTGGTCTTTTGGGACTGGTACAGACCGGAGATTATATCGTTCTGGACGTGCCTAACAGGAAACTACATTTAGAGGTAGATGAAGCCGAAATACAGGAGAGAAGATCTAAATGGGAAGCACCGACACCTCCTATGAACAGAGGTTATGTGAGTTTATATACCAGTACTGTTCAGCAGGCACATCTGGGTGCCGATCTAGACTTTTTAAACGGAAAATCCGGGGCCGAAGTAAGCAGAGATGCCCATTAATAATAAATAAACCAACCAAACTATGATTTCTATTTTACTCTTAGTTCTTAGTGTCTTAATCATTATACTATTAACTGTTAGATTTAATGTTCATCCATTTCTTGCCCTCCTGGCTGCTGCCCTGTTTTTTGCGCTGTTTTCAGGGATGTCGCTTTCAGACATCGTCAAATTTATCAATGATGGTTTTGGAATTACTTTGGGTAAGATTGGTATCGTGATTATTCTGGGAGTAATTATCGGAGCCTTCCTGGAACATTCAGGAGGAGCATATAAATTGGTAGAAGTCGTACTTAGAATTATTGGGAAGAAAAGAGTGCATGAAGCTATGGGAATAGTTGGTTTTATTGTTTCCATTCCGGTTTTTGCAGATAGTGGGTTCATTATCTTAAATCCCTTGAATAAGAGTCTAACCAAGCGCGCCAAACTCTCTATTGTGGGTACTGCTACTGCCCTGATTTTGGGCCTGATGATTACCCATGTGCTGGTGCCACCGACCCCGGGACCCATAGCAGCGGCGGGGATCATTGGGGCAGATGTTGGTCTGGGCATGTTGGTAGGGCTGGTAATTGGGCGACTTTCACTTGTATGGGGGATCATCTACTGTAAAAAAATAGGCACTAGAAATTATATAAATACCAATCCGGCCGGTCCTG
>JBFOMC010000273.1:0-2254 GCA_040830565.1 Flavobacteriaceae bacterium | reverse complement strand
GAATTTTACCTTACCAAAAAAGGAAGTTGTCGAATTTGATAATGGCCTTACCCTGGTTATGGTACCTTACGGATCTATTCCAAAAGCCAATATTCAGTTTAGCATTAAGACCGGAAATATAGATGAGCAAGCAGAACAGGTTTGGTTGTCAGACCTCCTTGCTGATCTTCTTGAAGAGGGTAGCACAACAAAAACGGCAAAAGAAATAGCCGACGAGATGGCAGGCATGGGCGGTAATCTAAACATTGGTGTTGGGGTACATACTTCTTCAATCAGTGCATCCGTGCTTTATGAATTTGCTCCGGACGCCATTGCTCTAATGTCTGAAGTACTTAAAACACCTAAATGGCCAGCCGAAGAGCTAGAGCGATTAAAGAACGATATGAAAAGGAATCTGGCAGTAGATCTATCCACTCCGCAATCTCAGGCATACAGAGATTTCTTTGCGGAGCTCTACCCGGACCATGCTTATGGAAGAGTTTACCCCACGGAGGAGCAGATAAATTCATATTCGGTTGAGGACATCCAGAAATTCTATGATGAAAACTTTGGGGCTAAAAGAACCACGGTCTATGTTGCGGGAAATTTTGACAAAGCTGCGGTGACTGAAGCGGTTAAAAGCAATTTGGGCGACTGGAGAGCTGGCAAAGACGCTAACTACGCTATAGCACAACCTGTTACAGCAAACAAGGTCAAGATCATTGATAGACCTGGCGCCCCTCAATCAACCATTTACTACGGATTGCCTGTGGCAGATCCTTCAGACCCTGATTTTATTGCTCTGGATGTAACGAATTCTATATTAGGAGGTTCCTTTGCTTCAAGGATCACCAGTAACATCAGAGAAGATAAAGGATATACCTATTCTCCTTTTAGTAACCTGATGACCAATTACAAGTCCGGGGTTTGGTATGAGGTGGCCGATGTAACCACCGAACATACCGGAGCATCTTTGACAGAGATTAAAAAGGAAATAGAAAAATTGCAGAATGAGGTGCCGTCTCAAAAAGAACTGGACGGGATCATCAACTACGAGTCCGGGATATACGTCTTGCAAAATTCAACCCCGAACGGTATTATAGGTCAACTCGTTTTTCTAGACACTCATGATCTGGACGAATCCTTTTTAACCAATAAGGTTAAGAATATGCATGCAGTGACCCCTGAAAAAGTTCGAGAAATGACCCGGAAGTACATCAAACCAGAAAATATGACACTGATTGTTGTGGGCGACAAGGCAAAAATTGAAAGCCAGATTCAGGAAACCATGCAACAACCTTTAAAACAATAAAAGCATTAGCTCAACCAGATAAGCTTAAACTTATCTGATAAGCTTTTTGTACTTAATACGCTTGGGCATGATATCCGTGCCCAGGCGTTTTTTCTTGTTTTCTTCATAATCTGAAAAAGATCCCTCGAAGAAATAGACCTGCGAATCGCCCTCAAAAGCGAGAATATGAGTGCATATTCTGTCTAAAAACCATCTGTCGTGAGAAATCACCACGGCGCAACCTGCAAAGTTCTCCAAGCCTTCCTCCAGTGCCCTTAGAGTATTTACGTCCAAATCATTAGTGGGCTCATCAAGAAGTAAGACATTCCCTTCTTCCTTTAAAGTCATCGCCAAATGAAGCCGGTTCCTCTCCCCTCCGGAAAGCATATTCACTTTTTTGTTTTGCTCACTACCCGAAAAATTGAACCTGCTTAAATAGGCCCTTGAATTCACCTGTCTCCCTCCCATCATGATCAGTTCCTGACTGTCGCTAAAATTCTCCCAGATCGTTTTGTTGGTATCGATGTTGGAATGACTTTGATCTACATAGGCCAGCTTGGCGGTTTCTCCTACCGTAAATTCACCGCTATCCGGACTTTCCTCTCCCATTATCATCCTGAATATGGTGGTTTTTCCAGCACCATTTGGTCCGATGATACCTACGATCCCGGCCTGAGGCAACTTAAAATTAAGATCTTCATAAAGCAGTTTATCACCATATGCCTTACTCACTCCTTTTGCCTCGATCACATTGGTACCCAGTCTTGGTCCATTTGGAATATAGATCTCCAGTTTTTCATCTAACTTTTTCTGATCCTGACTCAATAATTTGTCGTAATTGTTCAGACGGGCCTTTTGTTTTGCCTGCCTTCCTTTAGCTCCCTGCCTAACCCATTCCAGCTCTCGTTCCAATGTTTTTTGACGCTTACCAGCCTGTTTTTGTTCCTGGGCGAGGCGTTTCGACTTCTGATCTAACCAACTGCT
>JBFOMC010000272.1:0-2459 GCA_040830565.1 Flavobacteriaceae bacterium | reverse complement strand
AATATTGGTTTAAGCCCATTTTTATAACTTTTCCTCTATCTACTATTACACTCTTCGTATTTATTGCTTATCACATGATTGATAGAGGAGTGTTTCAGGGATTTGAATTTTTCTTTATACTGCTCATGAATTACATGGGCTTAGCTACCCTCTTAAACAAAACGGATGTTATAATTTCATCTACCAAAATTTGGACTAAGACTCATCCTCTTCCATTCTGGTTTTCCAAGAAGTATGATATTTCAGAAATTGAACAGTTGTATACTACCGAGGTGGGTAATTCTTATGGAGTCGTAATGATATTTAAAGATTACACAGAAGAAGACTTGGTTGGCGTCGATTCAAAAGAGGAAGGATTATACATTGAGAGAGAGATTGAGAAAATTATTGGCCTGGAAGACAAATATTGTGTCGGGCAAGTATGATTATGCGCTAACAAGTCGCTGGAGGTGACCGTCCTCGCTGACGCTCGGCCGGCACCTCAGCTTTAACGTTGTATTGTTTGGATGTTACCCAAGATCATTAAATTATATCCGGAGAGTCCCCAACAAGGAGTAGAAAAATTCTATGACATTGTTAAGGGTAAGAAATTTTGCGTAGAGCACATAATTTCCAATGGGGAAGTTTGCGAAGAAGATTTTTGGTTTGATCAAGAAAGGAAAGAGTGGGCTGCCCTTATCCAGGGAAAAGTTACAATGGAATTCGAGGACGGAATTTTAGAATTAGTCGCAGGAGATTCATTAATTTTTGAGCCACACCAAAAACACAAAATTATCAAGACCACAGTGGATGCGGTTTGGATCGCAGTTCATTTTGAGGAATAATAATTTATGATACAACAAGTCGCTGGAGGTGACGCCACTCGCTGGCGCTCGTGTCGCACCTCAGCTTTAACGTTATACAGACTAATGTTCAAACCTAGGGAGATAGAAAAGTATGGTCTCATCAAAGGCGTGAAGATTTACTCGATCGTCAAAGATGGGAAAGAACTTGAAGCAGAAGTTTTCATGGATCGTCTGGAGGAAATATGGGACAAAGTATATGAAGAGGATCCCATTGGATTCGGGATTTTCCATGAAGGAAATATTAAGTACTTGGTTTTGGTACGATGGGGGAACGATAATGAAATATTTCCCTATGTCTCAATTTTGAAGGATGGGGAGTGGATCGAAGATATGTCTAGTTACTCATTTTGCTTGTGGGACCTAGAAGTGTTCTGGAATGAGCGTAATAGCTATATTAAACATATTTATTCTGATTCACCGGATATTGAGAATTACAGGAATGATTTTGTGGTATAACAAGTCGCTGGAGGTGACGCCACTCGCTGGCGCTCGTGTCGCACCTCAGCTTTAACGTTGGAAGGACTATTTATGAAAAGTAATGCATTAAGGATAGTATGCTCGGTTATATTTGCCTGGTGGTCATTGAAGTCCCTTGATATCGCGTTCAGGACAGAATCTGCAGATCACCAGTTGTACCAAGCTGTAGGTTTAGGATGGTTAGTGCTTCCAGCAGCGCTAATTGTTACCATTTTATTTGCTGTCACGGTTATCTGGATATGGCGTCCCTTCAAGCTTGGTTATAAACTTTGCATTTTAGGATTAGTTACCGAGATGGTAATGACTGTTGGGGCAGGAATTATTTCTATTGCCAATCCGGATGCGGCAAAAAGCGCATTTATTGCAAGCAGGGAATCCAGGGGGATGTCTGTTCAAGATGAGATGATTGAAATGGTAGCATCTCCAGTGTTTGGAATAATAGCGATCATCCTTGGGGTAGTATTTTGTGGAATCGCATTTTTCCTAATAACAAGATTAAATAGGAATTTAGCGAAATCCGATTTAAGCACTGAAAATTAGGTTCCAACAAGTCGCTGGAGGTGACGCCACTCGCTGACGCTCGCGGCGCACCTCAGCTTTAGCGTTCTGCGAATTATTATGAGCACAGACTCAGACATCTTTTGCCCACCTGAGGCAGTCGAAATAGCATGGAGGGAAAAGTGGCGAAAATACGATTCTGAAGATGCCGCAATTCGAGCATTAAGACGGAAAGTGAAAGGAATAGAAAAAGATAAAGCTAGAAGTTCATTGAATGCAGCTTCCAAATTACTCGATGGAGCGATAAGCATACTCAAATTTCGTATATTGGAATTGAGTGAAATTTATGAACGAAATAGAGAGATCACTCACAACGATTTAGAAAAATATATGCCTCTAATAGAAGAGGAATTCAAAGGCTACGCTGAAGAAACTCGACGAACCGCACTTTGTACGGCGATGGTTTACCATATGCGATGATAATAAAAACCAAAGGCAGAACAAGTCGCTGGAGGTGACGCCACTCGCTGACGCTCGTGTCGCACCTCAGCTTTAACGTTGGATGATCTAGGGATGAAATATAAAATTACATGGGAAGAGGGCGGTGCCCTTACGGAATTTGAAGGCACCATGACTATT
>JBFOMC010000271.1:0-5972 GCA_040830565.1 Flavobacteriaceae bacterium | reverse complement strand
CTCCTCAGAAACGTCTATAGCTGTGGTCTGTAATTGCCTTTTATTTTTCTTTAAATAATCCAAACTCCTGTAATACACTATTTTATATAACCAGGTAGAGAATTTAGAATCGCCCTTAAATGTGCTCAATGCCGAGTAAGCTTTAATAAAGGCATCTTGTGCCACTTCTTCGGCATCTTCTCTGTTCTTTACCATTTTCAAAGCCAATGTAAAGACCATATGCTTATAGTTTTCTATCAGCACTTCAAAAGCTCGGGTGTCCCCGGATAGTGCTCTATCTATGTAATGTTGGTCTTGGTTGTGGCTCATTGTTGCTCTATAAGACGCCCTATTTTGGCCTTGGGTTACATAAAAGGTAAAAAAAATTACCCAAGGCTGTAACCTAATTTTAAAAGTGGGCGTCATACCTTACGAACCAAATGTTTAATCAATAAAAAAACGATCAGTAATATGGAAGCAGTAGTAATAGCACTCATCTTTGGAACCATTTTCGGTGTATTTTACCTTTATTTTTCTACCAGAAATAAAGAGCGGCTGGCGCTTATAGAAAAAGGAGCGGATGCCAGTATATTTATGAAAGGGAGAAGTAAAGGTGTGGCTCCGTTTTGGAAGATCTTTATCCTTAACCTGGCCTTGTTGCTCATTGGCATAGGGCTTGCCATTTTTATCGCCTCAATTTTGGCCTATAATTTAGGAATGTATGAAGAGGTGGCTTTCCCGGGAACGATATTCTTAATGGCGGGCGTTAGTCTTTTCGTTGGCTTTACTATGACAAAGAAGTTAGATAAAGAGGAGTAGCGAAGAATACTTGATAAGTAATTGCCAAAACCATCACATGTTATGTGGTGGTTTTTTACTTTTATAGTATGAAAGTAATCGCCACAAATGTTGGAAAACCAACCCCTATAGAATGGAATGGAAAAAAGGAATTCACCGGAATTTTTAAATATCCCGTTGAGCATCCTATCTTTCTCGAAAAAGAATCCGTTGCAAATGACACTATAGCGAACCGGAAAGTGCATGGAGGCATCTATAAGGCCTGCTATCTTTTTTCAGCAGATCAGTATCCCTACTGGAAGGAGAAATATCCCGAACTTAGCTGGGATTGGGGTATGTTTGGTGAAAACCTGACGGTAGAAGGTTTGGATGAGGCCCTTATCCGCATAGGCAACATTTACAAATTAGGGGAAGCTGTGGTACAAATTACGCAGCCCAGGGAACCTTGTTATAAGCTGGGTGTTAGATTCGACAATCAACAGATCCTTAAGGAATTTATAGATCATGCCCAACCCGGGGCATATGTAAGAGTGGTAAAGGAGGGGGAGGTGACTAGAGGGGATTCGTTAGAGTTAATAGGAGAATCTGCCAATCCGCTTACTGTAAAGCAGTTCTATGAATTGCTATTTGCCAAGGAAAAGAACCCAGAGCACTTGCAATGGGCCATAGACAATAGCGCGCTCCCGGAGCGAAAGCGTAGCAGACTTAAAAGATTCTTATAAAAAAAGGGGGCTTTCGCCCCCTCAACTATTTGAAATTAACTAAACTACTAATTCGTGTATTGACGGGCTTCAGCCCAACGCACTCTTTTACTACTCTTAAAACCTGAGAAGTACGAAAACCTTCTCTGTTTTGTTGGCGTCTTGCTATTTACTGATCTCATAAATTCTAAATTTTAGTTCTTATCAAATGCACTAAGAGTTTACAAGCACTTTGCGTTATTTTATGGTGATATATTCGTAATAAACCTCATCACCATCTTTGACCATTACTTTATAAGTATCTGCAAAGGCGTCTTCAAAATTAAAGGCCTTTTCAACGGTGGTAGTACCTTCTACCATCTCTTTATAAAGTATTCTGTTGTCGCTGTCAAATACTTTTATCCCAACGGTATTGGCATCAAGATTTAAAAGGTTAAGAAAGAGCTTTTCACCATCCGTTCTGAAAACCGGTTTGGTATTCTCTACTCTTTTCACAATCTCCATATCTTTTTTTCCAATATTTATGGTATAAACAAAAGCTCTGATATCGTCCTCCGTAATAAGGAAATACTTACCTTCTTCCAATGAAGTTACATTGAAACTTTTAGCGTAAAGGCCTTTAGAATAGTTATCGAAAAAGATAACATGATCTTGTGCATCTTTAAGCTTAATGGAAGTTTCTTCAGCATTAGAATCCTGTCTGAAGACCAAACTTTTAGTCTCTTCATTAACTACAAGGCTTACTTTGGGTTCCTTGGCCATCCCAACGTTTGCTGCAAACACAAGGCCGGCTACTGTACTTAGTTTTAAAATAGATTTCATAACATTTAATTTTAAGATTGATAAATAATTCTGGTACAAACATACTGCCGTAATACCCCCTGTACTACATCAGGATTTTCCAATTTATTTGCTATTTTATCAATCAAATAGGTTAATTTAATGTTAAGGGGTAATATTGTATAGATTTTGGGTAATTTTGTAAAGTTCTAGTTTCGTATTCGTTAGTAACTTTAAACTAAAATTGGCTGATTCAAATGATTAAGCAAAGACCTATATTAGAGGCTATTGATACCAATTTTGAGCAATCTTATTTGTATCAAAAGTTCGATGCCAAAGACAATAACAGAAATAATGCCTGGCATTACCATCCTGAAATAGAACTGGTCTATGTTAATGGAGGGTCGGGGAAGCGGCAGATTGGTAGCAATCTATCCTATTATACTAATGGTACACTTATTTTAGTAGGAAGCAACCTGCCACATTGTGGATTTACAGATAAACTCACCGGAAATAAAAGCGAGACCGTCGTACAAATGAAAAAAGATTTCCTGGGAAGTGAATTTTTCAATATCCCTGAGATGAAAAAAATTCACAATCTTTTCGAAATTGCCAAGGGTGGCATCGTTTTCTACGGACAGACCAAGCAAGATTTAGGAGCAAAAATGGAGTTCCTGGAACACCAGTCTAGTTTTAATCGTTTATTATCTATTCTCGACATATTAAACGGACTGGCGACCACAGAAGAATTCAGGATCTTAAATGCCAAAGGGTTTTCTATGGAAACCAGTGTGAAGGATAACGACAGGATCAATATTGTTTTTAATCATGTGAAAAACAATTTTAAGGAGGAGATCCCTCTGAAAGAAATTGCAGATTTGGCCAGTATGACTGTGCCTTCCTTTTGTCGATATTTCAAAAAAATAACCAATAAGACTTTTGTACAGTTTTTAAACGAATATCGGTTGGTCCATGCATCAAAGCTGCTGGCAGAGCAACCCATTAGTATTTCTGAGGTGTGTTTTGAAAGTGGTTTCAATAACTTCTCTCACTTCAACAGATCTTTTAAAGCATTTACAGGACAGAACCCCTCTGAATACAGAAACGAATTGAAATCTGTTTTGCAACAATGAGTCTATTCCCCAAAACTTCGATAAAATTGGACCTCCCGAATAGCGATATCCGCTATTTCCCCAGCTTCTTCACAACCGAAGAGGCAGATCACTATTTAAGAAAGTTCAGAACTGAAGTTTTATGGCAACAAGACGATATTAGTTTGTTTGGAAAGAATTACCCTCAGCCACGACTTACTGCGCTCTACGGAAATAACGGGAAACCCTACTCCTACTCTAGCATTACCATGCAACCGCGTCCTTTTTCCGAAGAATTGCTAAAAATTAAAAAGCAATTGAAAGGTTATAGCAAGGCAGAATTCACAACCTGCTTATTGAATCTTTATAGAAATGGAAGTGATAGCAATGGGTGGCATGCCGATAATGAAAAAGAATTAGGTCAGAATCCTGAGATTGCCTCAATCTCTCTTGGCCACCCCAGATATTTTCATCTGAAACATCGGAGTGATGCTTCCCTGAAACAAAAGATTTTACTAGAACACGGAAGTCTCTTGTTAATGAGCGGGGAAACCCAGCATCATTGGCTGCACCAAATCCCTAAAACGGCTAAACCAATAGGGCCCCGAATTAACCTGACATTTAGGGTAATAAAGTAAAAAAACCGGCTTTGAAGCCGGTTTTTTTACACCCTTTTATTTCTTTTGAAGATACTATCTTTAGCAATCGGGTAAAACCACTAATTTCCTCATATCTTACTTCAATATAACTTCAAAACACGTGCCAGGGTATAACTAATCGTCAAGATTCTGCTTTTTTGGATGAAAAGATTATTTAAATAACTCGTTGAGCACTTTTGCAAGTCGCAATCCTCCCTTCTGAAGTTGGGTTTCAACGGTACCCCACCATTTATATCCGTATCTATAGAAGAGTTTCTCACCAATTTCTACAGACTCATAGACTTCATTTGCTATTTCCTGACTCTCCTCTACCCAGTCAAATATGTCTCCTTCTTGGATTTGACGCCGTTCAGCTCTTGATACCTCAGGAAGTTTGGATGCCAACTCGGAATAACTCATCCCATAATCATTGATCATATGGGCATCCCAGATCTTATGCAAATTTGTCCCGTTGTTGAACCATTGTACCTGCAGGTCGTTTCCTCCCTTATCTTCCAGACGTCCTACATGCATGGGTTGATGTAAATCCCCAATCAGGTGAATCAGCATTTTTAAATAGAATATCTTATCTGCCCTGGAACTTTGCTCTGCTTTAACGATCCTGATGCATTCCTGTATCCCTACCATAAGATCTCCATAGGGACTCACCGGGGAATCTCCGTATTTCTCATTGGCCGGGAAATTCACATAATGCCAGGCACTAAATCTTCTAAAAGTGCTATCAGCTTTTATTTCGTCAGCAAAATTGGCGACAGCGGCCAGGCTCTGACCGTCTAGAAGGTCTTTGATAGCCCTTTTTGCCTTTCCTTTAAGGTATTGCTGGGCAACTTCACCAATAACCCTATGCCCTGTTTTGGACCAAAAGGGAGGGTTTGCATAGGTGATCTGACAAATAAAAAAAATAAGTATTCCTGCTTTGTACATGCCTTGTTGGTTTTTTGCAAAATTAGGGTTTGCGCACTAAGGTATTGTTAAATTATCATTTCGTTCTGTTATTTTATTTGATATTGCACAAAAATAAGTAGCCCTTGATTTTTGAGAACATTAAATCTCCTTACCTGAGATATGCCCTTTTGGCCGCTATAAGCGGAATAGCACTTGTTGTCCTATTTGTATTTAGTGTCTATTTGGGTGCCTGGGGTAAACTACCCGCAAAGAAGGAATTGTCAGATTTTAAGTATCAAAAAGCTTCTGAAATCTATACGGCAGACAGTGTGCTTATTGGAAAGTACTTTCTTTATGACAGACAGCCCATAACCTTCGAAGCAATTCCTGATCACCTTATTAAGGCGTTGGTTGCGGTAGAAGACGAAAGGTTTTACAGGCATTCCGGAGTAGACTACAGAAGTCTGGCAAGGGTGGCTTTTAAGACCATCCTACTTCAAGACCAGTCTTCGGGAGGGGGGAGTACCATTAGTCAGCAACTTGCTAAAAATCTCTACCCAAGAAAAAAATCGGGAAAGTTTGGACTTGTAGTGGATAAGTTAAAGGAGATGTTCATTGCCAGGAGGTTAGAGACGGTCTTTTCTAAGGAGGAGGTGCTTCAACATTATTTGAATACCGTTTCCTTTGGAGACAATACTTTTGGCGTGGAAAGTGCTGCCTTAAAATTTTTCAATAAACCTGCTCGCGAATTGCAGCTCGAAGAGGCGGCAGTGTTGGTGGGGATGCTCAAGGCCACTTATGGCTACAATCCGAGAATATTTCCTGAAGCAAGTTTAGGCAGGAGAAATCTGGTGCTACACGCCATGTGGAATAATGAATTGCTAGAGGAAAAAGAGAAAGACAGTTTAACGGCCCTACCCCTTAAATTAGATTATAAAGCTTATGATCACAACGCCGGACTGGCACCTTACTTCAGAGAAGAAGTTCGCAAACAACTTATCAAATGGAGTAAGGCTGAGAAAGAAGCCGGAAATCACTATAATATTTATACTTCCGGACTAAAGATCTATACTACCCTG
>JBFOMC010000270.1:0-2163 GCA_040830565.1 Flavobacteriaceae bacterium | reverse complement strand
CAATTGCAATTAATTTACTTTGTGTAATTTGGGCGGTAGTCTCGTTTACAGGTTTTGATGTGGAATACTTTGTATGAAGTCTAAAGTCCAAGCCGTTAAGCTTAGTAGTATCTGTAAAGTACCCCTTTATACCTACATAAATGACCGCCAATGCAGAGAAGAAATCTTTCCACCATTTTTGTATCCAACTCAACTCCAGGACATATTGGTTGACCAGCTGTTGTACTACCCCATAGAGAAATAAAAAGGAATAAATAAGCAAAAAGTTACGGATCCAATTGAGCTCCAGGTTGTAGGTGTTGGAAAAATAGTTTTGGATGGCCCTTCTGTAGCTATAGTATAATTGTATGGCAAATGCCAGGTAAAGTAGTTGCTGAATAATGCCAAAGGTTTCTATAAAGGGAGCTACATATCCATTTTCAAACTTCATCATCAGCACTCCATTCTGTTGTTCCGAAAAACCAGGCTGAGCGGCATCATAGATGAAGATTGTTACTCTATAAATTACGTAGCCCAATGCAGGAGCAAAATGCCAGAGATAACGTTTTTTGAATTTAAAATCTGAAGTAGTGACGGACTTGACATAAAAATAAATTAAAGGACCAATAGTAAGAAATAGAGAGATAAGCCAATAATTTATTTTAGTGGTTCTATAGGTATCATACCATCCCATAAAACCAATAGTATATGTGGTTCTGTGATAACAGGTAATAAGGACCAGTAAGGCGAGGAATAGATCAGAGACTTGCAGCCGTTTGGTGTATCTAAGCAACAATAAAATGCCAAAAATTAAACCTTGACTGACTAATACAAGCAGAGGAGTGCTGTATAAATTGAAGTTGGGAAATGTAAGAAACATCAAAGCAATTTAGTCCTAAATATAGGAAATATCGCCTTTTGAAAACTTAAATGATTTTAAAATAACTCGGGATAATCTAACGGGTTAGACTCATGCATAATTTCGTAGACTTTTTCAAAAATATCTTCGGCACTCGGCTTGGAAAAATAATCCCCGTCTGTAGCATATGCCGGTCTATGAGCTTTTGCCGTTAGTGTTTGAGGGGCGCTATCCAGATATCGGTAGGCTCCTTGTTTTTCGATAATCTCCTGCAATAAAAAGGAAGAACAGCCACCTGGGACGTCCTCATCTATAATTAAGAGCCTGTTGGTCTTCTTAACACTTTTCAAAACATCAAAATGAATGTCGAAAGGTAAAAGACTTTGGGCATCAATTATTTCGGCATCAATACCAACTTCTTTAAGTTCCTGACCTACCTGATTAACTATGCGAAGGGTAGAACCATAGGAAACCAAGGTAATATCATCTCCTTCCTTAACGGTTTCAACCACCCCTATAGGCGTGCGTAATTCTCCTAAATTTGTAGGTTTGGGTTCTTTGAGTCGATACCCGTTTAAACTTTCTATGATGAGGGCTGGTTCATCGCTTCTCATTAAGGTATTATAAAAGCCAGCGGCTTTGGTCATGTTTCTGGGTACCAAAACATACATGCCTCGTAAAAGATGAATAAGTCCGCCCATTTGAGAGCCTGAATGCCATATTCCTTCCAACCGATGTCCTCGCGTCCTGACGATCAAGGGTGCTTTTTGCTTTCCAACAGATCGGTATAGCAGCGTAGCCAAATCGTCACTCAGGGTTTGGAGTCCGTATAAAAGGTAGTCTAAATACTGAATCTCAGCTATAGGTCTAAGTCCGCGTAGTGCCAAACCAATGCCTTGCCCTATAATTGTGGCTTCCCTGATGCCTGTATCAGAAATACGCATTTCGCCATACTTCTTTTGTAAACCTTCTAAACCCTGGTTCACGTCGCCAATGGCTCCACTGTCCTCACCAAAAATCAACAATTCCGGATACCTATTAAACAATTGGTCAAAATTATCTCTTAGGATAATTCTGCCGTCTACCATTTCAGGTTCCTCATCATATAAGGCCGGAACCTCAGAAATGTTGGTTGCAGCACTTGTATTTTCGCTATGTAGATGAGAACTGTATTTGGGTTGCGTTTCGCTGATAAAAGTAGTGATCCAATGCTGCAGCGCAATTTTTTCCTGGGAATTCTCTCCCAACATATACCTCAATGCTTTTCTGGCCTTAGAGGCAAGATCTTTTTTCAGCGGTTCTTCAACTGCAATTAAGTCGTTCTT
>JBFOMC010000269.1:0-4295 GCA_040830565.1 Flavobacteriaceae bacterium | reverse complement strand
CATTCCTTCAGAATTCCCAATAACGTAACTGTCATCAGTCATCCCCAGTTGAACGAACATATTCCAGGCTTTTGAAAAACCGATTCTTCTCATAGTACCCCGATAAAGAGTTAATGCATCATTGAGTCCATAAGCTTCTCTATATTTTAAGGAGTCCCTGTTGGCATAGGCCTCAAATGTGCCATAGCCTTCAATTTCCATAAACTCGGTTCTCCTGAATAATTTATGATAGGGAATATATTTATAGGCGCCTTCCTGAATAAACTGAGCAGCACCTCCTTGTCCGGCCACCACAACATTTCTAGGGTTCCAGGTAAACTTGTAATTCCAGAGATTTGTATCGCTCTCCGGAGCTACGAGTCCCCCGGTGAAGGATTCAAAGAGTAGCATTTTGCCTCCCTTAGCTCTGATACCGTCAATGACCTGCATGGCACTCATATGATCAATACCAGGATCTAATCCTATTTCATTCATAAACACCAGTCCATTTCCCTTGGCTTGTTTATCTAGTGCCTGGATCTCTTTGCTGACATAAGAGGCGGTCACTAGGTGCTTTTTATAGTGTATACAATCTTCCGCGACTTTTATATGAAAGCGAGGAGGGAGCATAGACACAACAATATCAGCATCTTGTATGGCATTCTTGCGCGACTTCTCATCAAAAATATCCAACTTCAATACGGTACAGGCCGGATGTTTCGAAACATCCTCTGCAATGGTTTCAGGTTTCAAATCGCCTATGGTTAATTGCAGATCTTCTCCCTCTGCTTTCTCAAGAAAATAATCCAGGAGATAAGAAGTAGATTTGCCCGCACCAACAACCAGAATTTTTCGTGACATGTTAGCTAATAAACTTTAGAATAAATAACGCCCGCTAAGGTATCAAATTGTTACATTTGCAAAAAAATACGGGCTTCAAGTTATGAACAAAACAATACTGGGAACCGGAATTTTCTTTGGTGTTACGGCAATCATATTGGGAGCTTTTGGGGCTCATGGCTTAAAGGAAAACATACTCCCTGAGGCCTTACAAAGCTACAAAACAGGGGTGCAATATCAGATGTACCACGCCCTATTTTTATTAATACTTGGGGTTATGAATTCGCTCTCAGCCAGGGACAAGAAACTGGTTTTTTACCTGATCACTACAGGTGTGGTGTTTTTCTCATTTTCTATTTATATACTATCAACAAGCGCTATCACTGGCCTAAACATAGGGGGCATTGGATTAATTACACCAATTGGCGGTGTATTACTCATTTTAGGGTGGCTGATATTAGGTTATCGTATTTATAAACAGTTGAACTAAACTTCAAGGATAATAGGCCTTTATGGGGTATATTTTTTCTAATTTTGCACTAACACTAAAAATCTGAATATGACTACATCTGACCTGAGTACGAAAACGATTTCGTTGAAGGAATATGGCATAGAAAGCGATAAAATTAACTACCAACTATCACCTTCTAAACTGCATGAGATCACTTTGGAGAAAGGAATGGGAAAAACGGCTTCTTCAGGAGCTCTTGCCGTAAGCACTGGCGAGTTTACCGGCCGTTCCCCAATGGATCGTTTTATTGTTAAAGACGATATTACTTCTGAAAAGGTGTGGTGGGGAGATATCAATCTCGCCTTTGAGCCTGAAAAGTTTGACAAACTATACGATAAGGTCGTTGACTACCTAAAAAACAAGGAATTGTTTGTCAGGGATTGTTTTGCGTGTGCCGATGAGGACTATAAATTGAATATCAGGGTCATTAATGAATACCCTTGGTCTAACATGTTTGCCTATAATATGTTTATCAGGCCTACAGAAGAAGAACTCAAAGATTTTGATCCTGAATGGACTGTGGTAAATGCTCCCGGTTTTATGGCCGATGCGGCAATTGATGGTACCAGGCAGCACAATTTTGCCATATTGAATTTCACAAGAAAAGTTGCGCTTATTGGAGGAACCGGCTATACAGGGGAAATTAAGAAAGGGATCTTCTCTGCCTTAAATTTCATTTTGCCGGTATATAAAGACACGCTTCCCATGCATTGTTCGGCCAATGTTGGGGAAAAGGGAGACACCGCAATTTTCTTCGGCTTATCCGGGACAGGGAAAACCACGCTATCTACAGATCCGTTACGAAAGCTCATCGGAGATGATGAACACGGGTGGACCAACGAGAATACCGTTTTCAATTTTGAAGGGGGTTGTTATGCCAAAGTCATCAATCTCTCCCAGGAAAATGAACCTGAGATCTACGGGGCAATTAAATCAGGTGCTATCCTGGAAAATGTGATCATGGATGAGTCTGGGAAGGTAGATTACGAGGATATATCCATTACGCAGAATACCAGGGTGAGCTATCCTATTTATCATATAGAGAATATTCAACAACCTTCAATCGGCAAGAATCCTAAGAATATCTTTTTTCTTACTGCTGATGCCTTTGGAGTGTTGCCTCCAATTTCTAAGCTGACTCCAAGTCAGGCCGCCTACCATTTTATTTCCGGTTATACGGCAAAGGTTGCCGGGACCGAAGCTGGGGTGGTAGAGCCGGTTCCTTCATTTTCTGCTTGTTTTGGAGCTCCTTTTATGCCCTTGCATCCTACAGTTTACGCCGAGATGCTAAGTAATAAAATGAAAGAGTCTGGAGTTAATGTATGGCTCGTGAATACGGGATGGACCGGAGGGCCGTATGGGGTAGGGACCAGAATGAAGTTAAAATATACCCGAGCTATGATACACGCCGCTTTAAGCGGAGAACTGGGCTTATATAACTACGATACATACCACATTCATTCGGTGTTTGGCGTGGCCCAACCTCGAGAATGTCCGGGAGTACCCACTAGCGTTCTAAGTCCGAGGGCTACCTGGAATGACGATGATGCGTACTACAAAACCGCTTTTAAACTGTCTAATGCTTTTAGAGAGAACTTTAAGAAATTTGAGTCCTATGCTAACGAGGAGATCAGAAGAGGGGGGCCTCAACGTTATGCTTTTTAATACCTAAAAAAGGTCTAATAACTAATCAAAAAACAAAGCCTGCTTATAAGAAGCAGGCTTTGTTTTTTAATGAGCTCAATATTTTTAAGTCCTGAGAATTACTTCTTGTTTACGCTGGTGATATATTTCTGTAAGGCCATGGTCATGGAAGGAGTCTCAGGGGTTGGCGCTTTAATATCAATTCTAAGCCCGGCTTGGGTCGCTGCATTTATGGTAGAGTCACCAAAAACTGCAATACGGGTATTGTTCTGCTCAAAATCCGGGAAGTTTTTCAAAAGAGATTCGATTCCGGAGGGACTAAAAAATACAAGTACGTCATAATAGACATCTCTGAGATCCGAAAGATCACTAATTACCGTTTTATAGAAAATTCCTCTGGTCCAATCTATGTCTATAGAATTCAAGATCTCAGGTACTTTTGCTTTCAATGCATCGGATGAAGGCAGTAAGAAGGTTTCGTCTTTGTATTTTTTGAAGAGCGGTAACAACTCCTTGAAGTTTCTCTTACCTACATAGATCTTCCGCTTTCTATAGACCACATATTTCTGTAAATAATAGGCAACAGCTTCCGACTGACAGAAGTATTTCATGGTGTCGGGAACCTTAAACCTCATTTCCTCCGCAATTCTAAAAAAATGATCCACAGAATTACGGCTGGTAAGAATTATAGCGCTGTAGTTGTTTAGGTCTATTTTTTGCTGACGAACACTTTTGGCATCTACTCCTTCCACATGAATAAAAGGTCTGAAATCTACCTTCACTTTCTCCTTTTCAATAAGCTTCAAGTACGGAGAGTTTTCCATTTTAGGTTCTGGTTGAGAAACCAAAATCGTCTTTACCTTCATAAACCTCAGTATTTATAGATAGTTCGCAATTATCACAAAGGGTGCAATTTCGAGTGCGCAAAGGTACAAAATAAAATAGAAAAAGTGCCCAGCTATATATTTTTGATGATTTTTTATGATTGTAAACCAACCAACCGCATTTATTAAGAGAATTAAGAATATGCTTACGAATACTAGGGTTTTTGAATCCTTTAGTACATAAATGAGCATCACGTTGGCCAAAAACATGATTAGAGCGCTATAGTTGAGGTAGGACAGTTTTTTAAAGATAAATTCTGAAATGACTTTGGCATTATTAAAGACAAACCCATTTCCTAACTGAAGGAAGATCTTTACTATCAAAAAGAGGATCAGAGCTCCCAATATTGCCAAATAAACGAGAGGATAAGACCGATTTTCCATCTCTAGAAGGATATCACGAGTAAGGTACAGGAATAGCGAAAAATTTATCAGTT
>JBFOMC010000268.1:0-3352 GCA_040830565.1 Flavobacteriaceae bacterium | reverse complement strand
TTATACCAACATTCTCAAACTAAAGGAAATCCCCCACCCTTCGGCTACTTCGGGTTTTCGTTGGTTTATTATCAATGGTAATTCCCAGCTGCATCTTATTGGCAAGGACAGCGTTCCGATGAAACACAGTAAAAGTGTTCATCTTTGTTTGGCAACCCAAAATCTGGAAGCGTTTATCGGTCATTTAAAAAGTAATAACGTTCCCTTCTGGGACTGGCCAGGGAAAGAAAACGCCATTACCAATCGCGCAGATGGCGTACAGCAAATCTATATCAAGGACCCGGAGAATAATTGGATTGAGATCAATACAGCGGAGCATTAACGGCCTATTTTCATTAACAATTCCATAAGATATTCACGTCTGTTTATGCGCTATTTTTACGCTTAAATTTAAGCAATGAGTAATTCTGTAAAACGTGTTTTCCCCTTAGGTTTCCCATGGGAAACTCAAGATCCTTTTTTGTTCTGTGTGTATCACCTTGATCATTACCCAAAAGGAAACGAAGACATGGGACCAGCGGTATCTTTGGAGGGTAGAAATTTAGGAAACGATTTTGTTTTAAAAGATGGTTGGCGAATGTATCACGGCCAGACCATCCCGGGATTTCCGTATCACCCGCACAGGGGTTTCGAGACCATAACCATAGTAAATAAGGGGTATTGCGATCATTCAGATTCTTTAGGCGCTGCCGGAAGATTTGGCTTGGGAGACGTACAATGGATGACTGCTGGCAGCGGAGTGCAACATTCTGAAATGTTCCCTTTGCTTAAAACAGACGCAGATAATCCTCTAGAATTATTTCAAATTTGGTTGAATTTACCCAAGGCTAAAAAGTTTGTTGATCCCCATTTTAAAATGCTTTGGCATGAAGATATTCCCATGATTGAGGAAGAAGGAGTAAAAGTTAAAGTCATTGCGGGTAGATATGGTGATAAAGAGGCCACTGCCCCTGCACCGAATTCCTGGGCGGCTGAACAAGAAAATGAAGTCGCTATCTGGAACATTCATATTGATCCGGACACTACATTTACGCTTCCTGCAGCTACCGCCAATCTGAACAGAACTCTCTACTTCTATGAGGGAGAAGAAATCCAAATAGGGTCGCATAACCTACGGCCTGAAACCGGTATTGAGCTTCATTCGGATTTACCCACCACAATATCGAACACGAAGGGCAAGGCGCATTTTCTTCTGCTACAAGGAAAACCTATAGCCGAACCTGTTAGCAAGTATGGGCCTTTTGTAATGAATACCGATGAGGAAATACAACAAGCTATGCAGGAATATCGGCTTACGCAATTTGGCGGTTGGCCATGGCCCCACGCAGACAATGTGCATGCACGCGAAAGAGGGCGTTTTGCAAAATACCCTGATGGCACCTTGGTAGAAAAATAAGTTAAAACGAACTAAACCCTGGTGATTTTAGCCCCTATAGCTCTGAGACGAGTATCGATATCCTCATAGCCTCTGTCTATTTGCTCAATATTATGAATGGTAGATGTGCCCTTGGCAGATAAGGCCGCAATTAAGAGGGAAACCCCTGCTCTGATATCAGGCGAAACCATGGTGGTAGCTTTTAATGTCGATTTAAAATCGTGTCCAATTACGGTAGCTCTATGAGGATCACAAAGGATAATTTTTGCCCCCATATCAATTAATTTATCCACGAAGAACAAGCGACTCTCAAACATTTTTTGATGAATAACCACTTCTCCCTTTGCCTGGGTAGTCATCACAAGAATAATACTGAGAAGGTCTGGGGTAAGTCCGGGCCATGGAGCATCAGCCACAGTAAGTATAGACCCATCAATATAATTTTGAATTTCATAACCCTCCGCATGCTCAGGGATAAAAATATCATCCCCTCTACGCTCTAATTGTATCCCAAGTTTTTGAAATACAGAAGGAATTTGTCCCAAATCATCCCAGCTCACATCCTTTATGGTCAGTTCGCTACGGGTCATTGCCGCTAGGCCAATCCAACTCCCTATTTCAATCATATCAGGAAGCATGGTGTGATCTGTACCTCCCAGACTTTCTACACCCTCTATGACTAATAGGTTTGAACCTACTCCGCTTATTTTGGCTCCCATACGATTGAGCATTTTGCAGAGTTGTTGCAGATAAGGCTCACAAGCCGCATTGTATATGGTGGTTGTTCCTTCGGCTAAGACTGCGGCCATGACGATATTTGCCGTACCGGTTACAGAGGCCTCATCAAGTAACATATAAGTACCTTTTAGCCGCTTTGCCTCTACCCCGTAGAAATGTTCTTCTTTATTGTACCTAAAATTCGCCCCAAGCTTTATAAAACCTTCAAAATGAGTGTCTAATCGTCTCCTACCGATTTTATCACCCCCCGGCTTGGGAATGTATCCCTGACCAAAACGCGCTAATAAGGGTCCTACCAACATTATAGAACCTCTTAGGCCACTGCCATCTTTCTTAAATTGCTCAGATTGGAGATAGTTTAGATTTACCTCATCTGCCTTAAAGCTATAAGAGCCTTTAGCGAGCTTTTCTACTTTTACCCCTAAATCCTCGAGTAAAGCAATAAGTTTGTTGACATCTACAATATCCGGGATATTGTGAATGGTCACCGTTTCTGGAGTCAAAAGTACAGCACAAAGGATTTGAAGCGCTTCATTTTTAGCGCCTTGAGGTGTAATCTCACCATGTAGCTTATGGCCTCCCTCAATAATGAATGTTCCCATTAAAAAATGAAGAGATTAGTACCGTTTTTTACCGCGATTATTATTTCTTTGGGCTTTCTTTCCCGAAGTATTTCTGTTAGACTTGGAAGGTCTGTTTTTAAGGAATTGTCCGCTTTCTGTTAAGTTTTCACCATCAGAAGCCAAATCTATCTGTCCGTCACTCAGTTCATAAAGATGATCAAAAATTGCCTGATCATCTACAGTGTCCTTGTTCCAATTCAGATAACACTTCTTCATATGATTAGCAATGGCATATTCCAGTCCATCTCGCATATCGCCTTTTTCCCATTTGATCGCTACATCTATCATGCGTTTAATATTATTTCCGTAAAAGCGATACTTGGGATGGTTTTGAGGATATTCTAAAGCATCTGGCCTTTGTTGCAAAACTTCCTTACTCGTAATGGGAAAGGGAGACTCCACATCCAATTTAAAATCGGACATGATGAATAGCTGATCCCAAAGCTTGTGCTGAAAGTCAGGAACATCCCTTAGGTGAGGTTGTAGGTTGCCCATGACGCTAATAATGGCCTTGGCAATTCTATTGCGCTCTGCATCATCCTTGATGGAAACAGCATGGTCTACCATTTTTTGAAAATGCCTTCCGTATTCAGGAATGATCAGCTTAGCGCGTTCG
>JBFOMC010000267.1:0-9895 GCA_040830565.1 Flavobacteriaceae bacterium | reverse complement strand
TCTATTAATAATTGCCTTATCTGGTTTTAACCTGAAAAGTCGTTTTTTAGGATTCCCCAGCTGCGGCTTGGGGGTTAATGTCCCTATCTCAATAAACCCAAATCCGAAATCGGACAACTCATTGAACAATCTGGCATCCTTGTCGAAGCCCGCTGCGAGTCCGACCGGATTTTTAAACTTCAAACCGAAAACCTCCCGTTCCAGGCCCGGATCAGTGAGTACAAAAAGGGATTTGAAAATTTTAGAAAAACCAATTCTCGAAAAGAAACGAATAAGGGTAAACGACAGGTGATGTACTTTTTCCGGATCTAAGAGAAAAAAGAGGGGTCGGATAAGGGACTTGTACATTTTGCGGAAAAAATTTTAACAAAAGTACAAACTTCAAAAGAGTTATTCCCCAAAAAAATGATAATAGAAACAGTTGCTATTCCGGTTTAACGGCAAGGGTATCAGCCTTCACAACCCTTAAAGGAGAGAGTGGTCTGCGTAATGCCTCGTTGCAAAGTGCTACATAGCGTTCGTACTGTTTTGGATTAAAGAGCCCAAGGAGTTTTCTATCATAACTTTTGTTGGTGGCCACCATTTTATCTTGCAGCGCTTTGTACTTTCTGGCCAGGTTTTCCAGCTCTTCCTGATTGCTTTGAGGATGGGTGTCAAAAAGTGTCTTGATCTCATCTTCTACCAGTTTATTTTGAGTCTGAAGTTCTCCCATCCAAACCTCCATACTATTTATTTGGGCTTCATTTAGCTGAAAAACTTTTGTAAGGACCTCAGCGTCCTTCCCTCCTATTCCCAAAGTGCAATCGGGTAACTGGGCACTTGCTCCTAAACAAAATAAAAGAGCTGCCAACAGCGGAAAAATGGCACTGAACTTCTTCATCATGACGGGCTTTTGATCTTGTTTAAATTCCATGTATATAAACTGTAAATTTGCTTAAAAATTATGTAAATGCAAGATATTATAGATCGATTTATAAGCTATGTGAAAATAGATACACAAAGCGATCCCAAATCTAAGACTACTCCCAGTACAGAGAAACAGTGGAATTTGGCAAACAAACTGGTTCAGGATCTTACAGCTATCGGAATGGAAGAAGTGAGTATTGATGAGAATGCCTACGTTATGGCTACCCTCCCTTCTAACTGCGAAGCCGACATTCCTACTATAGGTTTTATTTCCCATTTTGATACCACTCCAGATTTCTCCGGAACCGATGTAAAACCGAGGATTGTTGAAAACTACGACGGAAAAGATATTGTTCTAAACCATAACAAAAATATCACCCTCTCTCCTGATTATTTTGAAGAACTAAAATTATATGAGGGCCAGACACTGATAGTTACCGATGGTACCACCCTATTGGGTGCGGATGATAAAGCCGGAGTAACCGAGATTATTGAGGCCATGAAATATTTGGTAGCACATCCGGAAATAAAGCATGGGAAAATCAGGGTTGGTTTTACGCCAGACGAAGAAATTGGCCGTGGGGCTCATAAATTTGATGTAGACAAATTTGGTGCTGCCTGGGGATATACCGTAGACGGTGGGCAACTCGGAGAATTGGAATACGAAAATTTCAACGCTGCCGGAGCCACTCTTAAAGTAACCGGAAAAAGTGTTCATCCGGGACACGCTAAGGGGAAAATGGTGAATGCTATAAGCCTGCTCAACCAATTTGTTGCCGAAATGCCGCGAATGGAAACTCCTGAGTATACCTCGGGCAGAGAAGGGTTTTTTCATATTTATCAGATGGACGGGGAAATTGAGGAGGCCACCTTAGAGATGATCATTAGGGACCATGACAGAGAAAAATTTGAAGCCCGAAAGCAACTGCTGCAAGATATGGCAGATAGGTTTAATGCTGCACATGACCATTGTTTTAGCTTAGAAATCAAGGATCAGTATTACAATATGAAAGAGAAAGTAATGCCGGTTTTCCATATCGTCGAAATCGCCAAGGAGGCTATGGAGGCCTTAAACATCACCCCTCTTATACAACCTATCCGAGGAGGGACAGATGGTTCACAACTGAGTTATATCGGGCTCCCCTGCCCCAACATCTTTGCAGGCGGACATAATTTCCATGGAAAGTACGAATTTATCCCGGTAGAGAGCATGCAAAAGGCAGTTGAAGTTATCGTGAAAATTTGCGAACTTACAGCAACTAAATACCGTTAAGCATGAGTTCAGAAAAAATAGAAGCCTATTATGCCAAGGAGGGTCCTTTTAAAGAGGGAATTGCCCAACTGCGCAGCATCGCACTAAAGACAGAAATGGGAGAAACCCTTAAATGGGGGTCTCCGGTTTACACCGTAGACGGTAAGAATGTGTTGGGTATAATGGCATTTAAACAACATTTTGGAGTGTGGTTCTTTAATGGGGTTTTCCTAAGCGATCCTAAGAATGTTTTGCAGAATGCACAAGAGGGAAAAACCAAAGCTATGAGGCATTGGAAGTTTACTTCAAACAATGAGATTGATGAGGCAGCTATAAAAGTCTATATGTTAGAGGCCATCGAAAACCAGAAGAAGGGATTGGTAGTTAAGCCCGAAAGGAATACCAAAAAAGCGGTGGTTCCTGAGCTGCTAAAACAAACTTTTGAGACTGATGCAGGTCTTAAGGCAAAATTTGAGGCGCTCTCTCCAGGCAAACAGCGAGAGTATTGTGAATACATCAGTACAGCCAAACAGGAAAAAACTAAACAATCCAGACTTGAAAAGATTACTCCCATGATTCTCGAAGGTGTTGGTCTGAACGATATGTATAGGAATTGTTAGGGGTGCGATGGCACATTAGAAGTGGCTTAACGAGATTGCCACGGTTCGCACCGCAAGTGCGAACCTCGCAATGACGAATACCTCATTCCAATTTATGTTTCGTACCCTTCATTGCGAGGCACGTAGTGCCGCGGCAATCCCGTAAAACCTCCGGGAAAACTCAAAGAGCCCCATCAGCCACAAAAAAACATCGAACAAAGTCCGATGTTTTTCAGTTTGAGTTAGTAAGGTATTTGTTATTTTTCTTTGGGAGCGTTTAGTTTTCTGCTCATTTCCATGGAAATTGCAGACCGGTCAAATTTCAGCCTCCCGGCCATGGTCTCCAAAATACAGGAAAAATCCTTGTCGTTCAAATCTACAATTTTTCCGTGAAGGCCACTTTTTGTAACCACCTTATCTCCTTTTTTTAATGCCGAAGCAAACTTCTTTTCGTCTTTCTGACGTTTTATTTGTGGGCGTATCATAAAAAAATACGCTACCACAAATATCAATATCATAGGAAGAAAATCTCCTATATTGCCCATAGTGTTCTCTGTATTTTAGATGGTTATTTTACCGGACCAACCGCAGCACTTGCCGCAGTCTTAGGAGTAACAAAAGCTTTGATCCTTAGTATTTCCTGCCCCTTTTCTGTGTTGGCGCTTACCGTGATACTCTTGGTAACCTGGTTTTGCCCTGATCCGTTGAATTTCACCAACAACTCTCCAGTACCGCCTGGGGCAATAGGTGTATTCTTTGGATATTCTGGCACAGTGCAACCACAAGTACTGGTTGCATTTGTAATGATTAATGGAGCATTTCCTGTATTGGTAAACTTGAATTTGGTTTCCTGGGGGGTCCCTTGATCAATCGTTCCGAAATCATGTTCGGCCTTGTCAAAAGTCATTATGGGTAGATTTTTTGCCGCTACGTCTCTTTCTGCCGCAACCTCAACGTTGCTAGCTTTTATCTTGCTTGAAGCCTCTTCCTTACAAGAGACAAAAGCGATGATTGCAACCATACCTAAAACTAAACCTATTTTTCTCATTTTGATTGTTTTTTGTATTTAACGCCAAAATTAAGGAATAATTATTTACAAAAGCCCGCGGCCTGTTTTTTTAAGTTTTCCTTCACCCTTATATTCCCGCACCAATTTGTCCAAAATACCGTTAATAAAAATGCTGCTTTTAGGGGTAGAATACTCCTTTGCAATTTCTAAATATTCGTTGATGGTCACTCGTTCCGGAATAGATGAAAAATTGAGGAGTTCGCAGATGGCCATTTTAAGGAGTATCGCGTCAATATCTGCAATCCGATCCTTATCCCAGTTTGGGGTTTTACCTTCAATTTCTTTTACTAAGGTGGCATCGTTTAATAAGGTTTTGGTTAACAAATCCTTGGCAAATACCATATCCTGTTTATCCTTCAGTAAATTAGGCAGATAGAAGTCCGGAGATTGATTTTCCTTTACCTTTTTCAGCTGTTTCAGAATAAAGGTATTCACCAAAGGAATATCGTCCACCCAGGTGAGTTTATCGTCCTCAAAATACTCATAGATCTTTTCATTTGGAGCTATGATCTCTTTAAAAAGTTCAGCAATTAACTCCTGGTCCTCTTCAAAGGAGCTTTGCGAAGAAATCATATAATTGTGATACAATTTACTTTCGACGATTTCCTTATGAACTATTTTTACATACTCCTCATTGAGGTACCAATTGTTGAGCTTGCGATTGTCCAGGGCAATCTTAAGGCGTTCGTTATTTACGATTTGAAGTAGGGCCCGATTCTTTAAAAACTTGTCTTGGACGGGGTAATTGTCAGCAGCCGTTGACATGTATTTCTTGGAGGAATGAGATACGTGCTTTTCGGCCATTGCATGCAGTTCTCTTAACAGGCTCAGAATAAGCAGGTAGAGGGTATAGGTATTCTCTATGCTTACTTTTAAAAATTTCTCCTGTTTTTCAAGTGATCCATCATCTGATTGCGTCAATGCGTAAATACATTGCATCACCTTAACCCGAATCTGCCTTCTTGTAAGCATTTTTAAAGAACTTTACGCTGATTGATATTTTGTAACGGGGCAAAAATAGCAATCTATTTTGTAATCTCATCACCAAAGTGAAAGTCGATATCTTATAAGTTTTATAACATTACCTTTGTACTCAATCTGCTATCTTTGGCAAATTGTCTATCACACAATACCATCCTAGTTCACCAACTACATGAAGGAGCTTAAACATCTCAACAAATACTTCCGGAAATATTGGTTTAAACTCCTTATTGGAATTGTGATTACGATCATTGCCCGAATTTTTCAACTGGTAATGCCTTCTTATGTAAAGAAATCCATTGAGGTAGTAGAAAATTATATCGGCAATAGGATCCAGGAGCCATTGGCCCGTGATCTCCTTATGGAATACATCCTCATTATTGTAGGCGCTGCGTTACTTTCAGGTTTCTTTACTTTTTTAATGAGGCAAACCATTATTAACGTATCCAGATACATAGAATATGACCTAAAGAATGAGGTCTTTGATCACTACCAACTGCTAAGCCTTAATTTTTACAAGAAGAACAGGACGGGAGATTTAATGAACAGAATAAGTGAGGACGTGAGTCAGGTACGCCTGTATGCCGGGCCGGCCATTATGTATGGCATACAAACCTTAACGCTCTTTGTCTGTTTAATTCCTCTGATGTTTATAAAAGCCCCTACTATAGCTTTTTACTCGCTTTTACCCTTACCTATTCTGTCTATTTTAATCTACCAAATTAGCAGGATAATACATAAGCGCAGTACCAAAGTGCAGGAGTACCTCTCTACCCTCTCGACTTTTGCCCAGGAATCCTTTTCCGGAGTGTCTGTTATAAAGGCCTATAGCCTGGAACCACAAATAAATTCAGAAGTACAGGTCTTGGCCATAGAAGGCAAGGATAAAAGTATGGATCTAGCCAAGGTGAATGCCTGGTTTTTCCCGCTCATGATACTTTTAATAGGCATCAGCAATATTTTCGTCATCTATGTTGGGGGTAAACAATACATCAATGGAGAAATTGCTTCTGTAGGTACCATTGCAGAGTTCATACTCTATGTTAATATGCTAACCTGGCCGGTGGCTATTGTGGGTTGGCTAACCTCCATAGTGCAACGGGCTGAGGCATCGCAGAAAAGGATCAATGAATTTTTGAAAGAACAACCTTCTATTAGGAATACGGTGGCAGAAGCTACTCCAATTAAGGGGAAAATTGAATTTCGAAATGTCACTTTTACTTACGAAGATACCCTGATAACTGCTCTAAAAGACATTTCCTTCACGGTAAATGAGGGCGAAACGGTGGCCTTTATTGGTAAGACTGGCTCCGGGAAATCTACCATCCTCGACCTGGTTGCCCGACTCTATGACGTGAGCTCAGGTACTATCCTGATTGATGACAGGCCTATTACAGATCTGAATTTAGATAGCCTCAGGTCTTCAATAGGAACAGTTCCTCAGGATGCTTTCCTGTTCTCCGATACCATCAGGAACAATATCAGGTTTGGTAAGGACAAAGCCAATGACGAAGAAATTATCGAAGTAGCTAAAATGGCGGTGGTACACGAAAATATCATGGGCTTTACTAACCAATACGACACTATCCTCGGAGAGCGGGGAATTACCCTAAGCGGTGGGCAAAAACAGCGTGTTTCCATAGCTCGTGCGCTGTTAAAGGATCCTGAGATCTATTTATTTGATGATTGCCTATCTGCTGTAGATACAGAGACCGAAGAGGCTATTTTGAACAATTTAAAGCAGGCTTCCAAAAACCGTACCACCCTCATCGTAAGTCATAGGGTTTCCTCTGTAAAGAATGCAGATAAGATCATTGTATTAGAAGACGGAGCGGTTTTACAAGAGGGCACGCACGAGGCTTTAGTGGCTCAAGAAGGGTACTACAAAGAACTCTACAACAACCAACTATCGGAGAAAGAAAACTAAAAAAATGTTGTTTCCTTAGCTTTTTTTTTACATTTTTGATGATAAGTTATACACGAATACTAACTATTATTTGACGAAATGAGCGATAAAGATTTAATGGATCAGGAAGAGATTTTCTCCAAGGTTTTAAGAGCCGGAAGGAGAACATATTTCTTCGATGTCCGCAGCACCAAAGCCGGGGATTACTACCTGACTATCACTGAAAGTAAAAAGTTCACTCATGAAGATGGCTCATTCCACTACAAAAAACACAAGATCTATCTTTATAAAGAAGACTTTCAATCCTTTAGAGAAATTATGTCCGAAATGATGGATTATATCATCGATGAAAAAGGGTTAGAAGTCATCTCCGAGAGGCATCAGTCCGACTTTAAGAAGGAGGAGCCTAGTGAGAACGGGGAAGCAAAATCTACTGATAGCTTTACCGATGTAGATTTTGACGATATATAGGATCTTCCAAAAAATTTAAAACGGCCTTTGAATTCAAAGGCCGTTTTTTTATCCATTCTTTAGAGGGGATCAAGATTGTTCTTTGGCCTTGGTCTTACTCCAAGGAATGGTTAACTTTAACCACTGACTAATTTCAAATAACAGATCATCTCATGCGAAAAACGCTCTTTCTATCGCTAATCACCATGGCCTCCATGGCGATAGCTCAGGAATCCCTGGATCTCAATTACTACCTTCCCCAAAACATCAGTTATAATGACGATATTCCCACACCCAAGGAAATTATAGGGCACGAGGTGGGCGAATGGCATGTAACTCATGACAAGTTGATGTTTTATATGCAAACCTTATCCAGGCTTAGTGATAGAATGACCATTGAAACGAGAGGACATACCTTTGAAGGACGACCAATTTTGCTCCTTACTATAACCTCCCCGGAAAACCACTCAAATCTGGAGCAGTTAAGGCAAGATCATATCAGCCTAACAGAAAGTTCCGGAAGCGGAGCAGACTTAACCAATATGCCCATTGTGGTATATCAGGGGTTTTCAATTCATGGGAACGAGCCAAGTGGTTCTAACGCTGCCCTGGCCTATGCCTACTATCTTGCCGCGGCCGAGGGTCCTGAAATTGAAAACTTACTGAAGGAGATGGTGATTCTTCTTGATCCTTCATTTAACCCGGATGGCCTACAGCGTTTTGCCTATTGGGCAAATACGAACAAGAGCATTCAGATCAATTCTGATAATAATGAACGGGAGTACCATGAAGTATGGCCAGGGGGTAGAACCAATCATTATTGGTTTGATATGAACAGGGACTGGCTTCCCGTACAATTGCCCGAAAGCAGGGCACGTATTAAAACATTTCATAAATGGCTCCCCAATATTCTTACGGATCACCATGAAATGGGCACCAATTCTACCTTCTTTTTCCAACCCGGGGAGCCTACCAGAGTGCATCCCCTAACTCCTTCAATGAATCAGGAATTGACTGCCGAAATTGGTACTTACCATGCCAATGCCCTAAATAAAATAGGCTCTTTGTATTATTCTGAGGAAAACTATGACGACTATTACTATGGTAAAGGCTCTACCTTTCCTGATGTGAACGGAAGCATAGGGATCTTATTTGAACAGGGGAGCTCCAGAGGGCACATTCAGGAAAGTGAGAATGGTACGCTTACTTTCCCCTTTACCATAAGAAACCAGTTTACAACCGCCCTGTCTACAATAGAAGCCGCCAAAAATATGCGTGCAAAGATACTTTCTTATCAACGTGGGTTTTATCAAAATGTAAGAGCAGAAGCCTCCAGGAGTAGAACCAAAGCCATTGTTTTTGGAGATAGTAAGGACGCGGCAAGGACATGGCATTTAGCTGAAATTCTAAAAAGACATAACATAAAACTTCATAAACTGGCAGATAATGCCACCTTGGGCGGGAAATCTTTTACGGCAGGCCATAGCTATGTAGTACCTATGGATCAAAAAAATCATAGGCTCATAAAGGCGATGTTTGAGAAAAGGACCTCTTTTACCGATAGCCTTTTTTATGATATCTCGGCCTGGACTTTCCCACTCGCTTTCAATGTAGATTATGCAGAATTGTCCTCTCTGGCAAACGCAGGTGATGAAATTACAGCGCTCAAGCCGCTAGAAGGAACGGTAAGTCGGAAAAGCAATTATGCCTATTTGTTCGAATGGAACGAATATTATAGCCCGAAAGCCCTCAATAAGATCGTAAATAAGGGTTTAAGAGCCAAAGTAGCAAAAAGCAGATTCAGTCTTGCAGGGGTACCATATGATTATGGAACGATCATGATCCCAGTGCAGAATCAGAAATTGAATGCCGAGGAATTATACAACTTTTTAGAAAAAGTGGCCAAGGAAACTAACCTCCAAATAGAGGCTGTGAGTACGGGTCTTACTAAAGGTATAGACCTGGGAAGTAATGACTTTGATCCGATAAAAAAACAAAAAGTGGCCATATTGGTTGGTGATGGTGTGAGGTCTTATGATGCTGGTGAGATCTGGCATTTATTTGACACGCGCTACGATATGAAGATTACCAAAATAGATACCAAATACTTCAAAAGCACCGACCTAAGCAGCTATACAGACATCATTCTGCCCAGTTCATGGGGCGGTAGTGCTTTAGACAAAAAAGCTGCTGATAAACTAAAGGAATGGGTAAAAGCCGGTGGAACGCTTATAGGTTATCGGACGGTAGCCAATTGGTTCAATAAGAATGAATTTATGAAATTGAAGTTTCGGAAAGATACTTTAGTGGCCAAAAACATAAGTTTTGAACAGATGGGAGATTTCCATGGAGCCCAAGTTACAGGAGGCGCCATTTTTGAGGCAACGCAAGACAGGTCGCATCCCATTAATTTTGGCTACAAGAACAACAAGATTTCATTGTTTAGAAACACTAACATCTTCATTGAGCCGGACAAGAACAGTTATAACAACCCAATTAAATATACTAACAACCCACTGCAGAGTGGATATATCTCAGAAGAAAATCTGGAACTTATTAAGAACAGCGTACCTTTTAGGGTAAAACGGATGGGTAAAGGCCGGGTAATACTTTTTACGGATAATACCAATTTCAGAGCCTTCTGGTACGGCACCAACAAATTGCTCATGAATGCCATATTCTTTGGTAAAATGATGTGATGCTGCAGATTGTTGCTCGCTTTTCGAGGCTAT
>JBFOMC010000266.1:0-14702 GCA_040830565.1 Flavobacteriaceae bacterium | reverse complement strand
TTTAGGAAATTGTTCGTGGTCGCGTACCTCAGATCGTATGCAAAATCATCGCTAAAATCTGCCAGGCGGACAAAAGTTGTATCAGCAAGCCCTTCAAGAGATCTAAATACCTTTTGCTCTATTTTTTTTACTTTACTCAGGGTGTCTGGTGCCTGAATGCTATCCACCGCATCGCTATCGTCCTTATTATTATTGGGTCCTTGCTTGCAGGCAAGGATAAGTAAGAAGGCAAAAACTCCTGTCCATATTTGCGGGTTAATTGGTTGTTTTAGAAGCATTTCTTAATATTAAAAAAGATGGCTTTAAGATACAGCTATTTTCAACCTTTAGAATCCTCCCATACTCTTTTTCTTTTCTAATAGAAAATGTACTTTAACGGCAGGCCGTTACACCAAATTTTGGGTACGTAATTTAAAAATGCTTTTTGGCTAAACCTCTCAATATGAAATTTCAATTTCTGATAATCCTCGCAACGCTGCTAATATTTAACTCGTGTAAGAAGAAGACAGTTGCTGTTCCGGCAAGAGGTACCAGCCAGCCCAATGTCATTCTCATCCTGGCTGATGACCAGGGATGGGGAGATCTTAGCTTCAACGGAAATACCAACCTAAACACCCCTCATATAGATGCAATTGCAAGAAATGGAGTTTCTTTTGAGAATTTTTATGTACAGCCCGTTTGTTCTCCTACGAGGGCAGAGCTGCTAACCGGGAGGCACTTTGCAAGAATGGGTGTGTATGCTACCTCAGCCGGAGGAGAGCGATTTAATTTGGGGGAAACCACTATTGCTGAGCTCTTTAAAAATGCGGGGTACCAAACAGCGGCTTATGGCAAGTGGCACAACGGCATGCAACCTCCTTACCATCCAAATGCCAGAGGTTTTGATGATTTTTACGGCTTTGCTTCCGGGCATTGGGGTAATTATTTTGACCCGATGTTAGAGCGAAATGGTGCTATGGTCCGTGGCTCAGGATTTCTGGTAGATGATCTCACAAATAAGGGTTTGGAGTTCATTTCCAAGAACAAGGACAATCCATTCTTTCTCTATCTACCTTTCAACACACCTCACAGTCCAATGCAGGTCCCTGGTAAATTTTGGAATTCTTTTAGCAACAAAGCCTTGTCTATGAAGTATAAGGACAGTTTGGAGGAAAATGCAAATTTCACCAGAGCCGCACTTGCAATGGTTGAAAATATTGATCACAATGTTGGTCGGATTAGCGCTGAACTGGAAGCCCTGGGGCTTATGCAAAATACCATTATCGTATACCTGTCAGACAACGGTCCTAATGGATGGCGTTGGAACGGAGGCATGAGAGGACGTAAAGGGTCTACCGATGAGGGTGGAGTTAGAAGTCCATTTTTTATAGCCTGTCGAGATGCACTCCCAGCTGGAAAGAAGGTTTCGAAAATAGCAGGTACTACGGATATTTTACCCACTTTAGCTGCCTTGGCTAACCTTCCCCTGGAAACTGCAAATCCCGTTGACGGTAAGGATTTAAGCCCTTTGCTTTTTGATGAAAATCCAAATTGGACGGATCGTGTTATCTACAATCATTGGGGCGGCCGTACCAGTGTCAGAAGTCAGACCCATCGCTTAGACCACGAAAATAAGTTGTATGACATATCACAGGATCGGGGACAGGAGGAGGATGTTTCAGCAACTGAGCCAGAGCTCTTAGATTCTCTAATTGCGATCAAAACATCCTGGTTATCAGAAGTAAATATTAAGGAAGTCAATAAAGCCAGTCGTCCCTTTCCCCTGGGCCATCCGGACTATATATTTACACAGCTGCCCGCCCGTGATGGCATCGCTCATGGCAATATAAAGCGAAGTAATAAATACCCCAATGATTCCTTCTTCACGGACTGGACCAGTGTAAATGATTCCATTAGCTGGAACGTTGATGTGTTAGAAACCGGTGAATTTGAGGTACAACTCTATTACACCTGCGCCCCATCAAGCGTGGGCACCACATTACAACTGACATTTCTAGAGAATACCATCACAAAACAGGTCTTAGAGGCCCATGACCCCCCTTTGACGGGTATGGAAAACGATAGGCATCCTCGCATAGAGTCTTATGTAAAGGACTTCAAGCCCATAAATTTGGGTACTATGAAGCTAAGGAAGGGACAGGGATTTATGACACTCAAGGCCGAAAACATCAAAAACGGAAAGGGCATTGAAGTGAGACTGTTGCTATTTAGTAGAAAACGGTGAGGATATAAAACCTTATTCCAGATTAAACTCCAAGACCTCACTGTCCTCATATCCAATTCGCACCGTTTTAGCTATAAATGCTTGTTCCAGGGATAGGGGTGAATTGTAGATCTGCCAGGTAGAGTCGGTTGGTTGCCTCCAAAGTATGGTAGCATCAGCATGCTTGGTGATCAGTTTAATTCCTTCTTCGTTTTCTTCCAATTCCAGAGGCGGCAGTTTTGGTGGCATTCCCTCCGGAAGCCATTTGGCTATCAGCTCCTTTTCAGGATATTGACCCAGGTCTGAAGTCTGTTCCATCCAATCATTCAATACATTCCTTAAAAAGATCAGAGTGTCTTGAAGTTGCTCATTGCCCGCTAAATTAACCAGTTCAAGAGGATCCTTGTCCAGGTCATAGAGTTCCTCATCAGGTTTTGGGGTTCGGAACCAAAGTGCTTGAACAGAATCTAACTCGTTTTGCTCCCAAAGTTTATCAAGTTTTTGCATCATGATCATTTGTTGCCGATACTTATTGGGTATCGCATTGCTGATCTCAGGATTAAAGTTCCTGATGTATTTAAACTGCTTATATCTTACCGCTCTCAATCTGTCCACTATGCCATCAAAGCGGTCGGAAGATGAAAAAATATATTCGGACTCTTCCACGTCCTTGTAGGTTCCCAACTGCGCTCTTCCCTGCATTACTTTTGGGGGTTCAATTCCGGCAAGAGAAAGGACTGTAGGAGCCAAATCTATAAAACTGATGAAGCTGTCATTCCTGTCCACTTGTTTTACTCCATTTACAAACTTTACCATCATCGGCACTTTGATCCCGGTCTCATATAATGCTCGTTTGTGTCTTGGAAAAGGGCCTCCGTGATCTCCATAAAAGAAAATGATGCTATTGTCATACAGGCCATCTTCTCTAAGTTGATTTAGAATCTCCCCCAATTGGGAATCAAGCCTGATCAGATTTGAGTAGTTAACCGCCAAATCGTGCCGTATCTCCTCATTGTCCGGGAAATAAGGAGGTACCGAAAGCGAATCCGGAGCAACTAATAATGGATCTTCTCCCCGCTTCCAAATCTGCGATTCATGAGTTACCTCAAAATTAAAGACCGAGAAAAATGGAGCTTCCTCAGGTCTATTTCTCCAATGTGCTTCCTTGTTACTTTGGTCCCATGCGCCTTCGGTCTTCTTAAAATTATAGTCTTCCTTGGCGTTGTTGGTGCAGTAATAACCTTCGGCACGTAAATATTCTGTGAACATTTTTACCCCTTGAGGCGGTATAGGTGAGTAACTTGGGATCCCCAATTCTGCCTGGTTTACCTCACGATAGGCATTGTAAGTGCGCATATTATGAGTTCCTAAGCTTGTGGGATACATTCCGGTGATCAGTGCACTCCTGGCCGGGGCACAGACGGGCACGGGAGAATAGGCGTTGGTAAACACCACCCCTTCGTTTGCCAGGGCTTCTAAATTTGGAAGAGAAACAGTACTGTCTCCATACATGGGAAAGAAGTATGGAGATTGATCTTCCGCTACAAGCCAAACGATGTTTGGTCTTGTTTGTTCATCTAGTTCGGTATCTTCCTCGCATCCCAGGTGCAAGATTGCAATCATCAAACACAGGAATACATATACCGACCATCTCATTGGGGTAAGTTACTCCAAACTTTTAAGGAATTCAAGACTCTGCGGCACCTGTTCTACTACTCTGGAACATTCGTCCTCAATAAACATATATTCTACTATCCCTAATTCTTTCGCTCTTTTTACTACTCCGGCAATATCAACTTGTCCGGTGCCCAATACCACATTTGTCTCGACATCTTCGTGCCCGGTATCATTTCCTTCTACTCCCTTTTCCATATCTTTAAGATGTAATAGGACAAATTTTTTAGGATACTTGTTGAGCAGTCCTAAGGGATCTTCACCACCGTGCTTCACCCAATAAACATCCATCTCAAAACTAAAGTCATTGGCATTCTTAGCCATGTAGTCGAACAAAGTTCCGCCTTCATATGGCCTAAATTCGTAGCCATGTGCGTGGTATGCCAGTGTAATACCATGCTCTTTTAGTTTTTTCCCGGCTGCATTAAATACTGCCGTAGCTTCCTTAGTGACTTTAATGTCAAAAATATTGTCTTTATGCGGAATCCAGGCGCACATAACGTATTTGGCTCCAAATGCTTTGGCATTTTCTATCACTTTGTCCACATTGCTCTTAAGATCGTCATATCCAGCTCCGACACTTACGACGTCCATTTTCCTATTGGCCAATTCTGCCTTAAAATCTTCCATAGACATCCCATAGGTGCCTCCGCCTTCAAGATTTGTGATACCCCAGGATTCAATGATGTCCAAGGTTCCCGTTACGTCAGTCTTAAATTGATTTCTAAGACTGTACAATTGCAATCCAATTTCCTGTGCAGTTAATGTCAATGGCCCAATAGCAAAAAGACCAATTAACAGCCGCGATAATAGTTTTGTTCTCATGGTATATTTTTAAGATAATTAAGTGAGTAAGTTCCCATCGTCATCCCACTCGGCTATTACACCTCGTTTACTTTGATCTACGCACTTGGCCAACCATTCTTCATCATATGCTACCCCGTGCTGATCCAGTACGTCTTGAGGCACCCCATCCCAAACATTAGGGGTATTGCCCTTATAGCCTAAATCTTCTATCCCAATTTTGGAGGTGTAGTATCCGGTGAGGGTATGGTCTCTCATCAGTGCAAAAAACTGAATTTCCAAAGGTTGTTCACTAATGGGTATTTTATGATCGTAAAAGGCAATCTCGTCTAAAATCTGTTTTTGCTGAGCCTCTGCTGTTACTTTAAATTCTGTACCAAACTCGGTATTACTCTTATGATCTAACCACATCAGACCCCCTCTAAAAGTTGTCTGTAGCTGTGGAATATCCTTTGCCATAAATTCAATGAACTCTGGAACACCGGCTTCTTCAATACCTCCTTTTTCATTTGGAGGTAATATAAGGTTGCATAAAACCGTAATGGTTTCCATTTCATGTTCATTAAAAAATTGTTCAGCGTTTAACTTGTCTATTAACTCCAATTCCTCAGGAGTTCTCCCAAAGTAATGTTCGTCTGATGCGGCCGAAGTAGAAGTTTCTGGAGTCTCGGTACCAGGCTTACAGCCATGTATAATAAGACTTCCGGCCACTGAACCAAGGATGATAGATTTTAAACTGTCTCTTCTGTCCATAATCAAATATTTTGTTGCTTCAATTGATCTACTATATATTCTGAGGCCCTCCATGACAAGGCTAAAATTGTCCAGGTACAGTTCTTATCTGCCTGGGAGGTGAACGGCCCTGCATCTGTAATAAATACATTGTCGCAATCGTGCAATTGCTGGTATTTATTGGTAACAGAGGTTCTCGGATTGTCGCCCATTCTTGTAGTTCCAACCTCATGAATAATGTTCCCGGGATTATGAAGGCCATAATCCTGTTCCTTAGTAGGAGTATCTCCAAGCACTTCACCTCCCATATTGTGAATTAATTCTTCGAAGGTTTCTTGCATATGCTTGGCCTGTAATCTCTCATAGTCTGTCCACTTGTAATGAAAACGCAATACAGGAATTCCAAACTCGTCTACAGTGGTCGGATCAATTTCACAATAATTGTCTCTTTGGGCAATGGATTCTCCCCTACCACCAAAACCGATAACCGAGCCGTAGTACTTTTTAACATCGGCCCTAAGACTATCGCCGTAACCACCAGTGGGCAGTCCAAAGAACCTATTGAATTCATTGGCGTTAAATCCAAAGCCGTAGTTAGGCATTCCCATACCTCCCCATACTTCGATATGATATCCCCTCGGGAAATCGAGGTTTTTGTTGTCTAACCACCAGGGCGTATAAACATGCATTCCTCCTACTCCATCTTCATTGTATGAAGTCTTTCTGTTCATAAGATCGGGAATAAACCCTGCCCTGCTACTTCCGGTGGAATCGTGTAAATACCTTCCGACCAAGTCGCTGCTATTGCCCAAACCGTTTGGATGTTGTGCGCTCTTGGAATTTAAAAGGATCCTCGCAGAACTACATGCCGAGGCAGCCAGGATAACCACCTTACCTTTTAATTTGTATTCTTTTCTATCTTCTCTGTTTACATAAGAGACTCCTGTAGCCTTTCCTTCTGCATCGGTGGTTACCTCTCGTACCATGGCATTTACATAAAGATCTATTTGACCCCCATTTTTCTGAGCCGGGAAAATTAAGCAGGAGCCCGATGAAAAATCGGCATACACCTGACAGCTTCTACCGCATTGTCCGCAATAAAAACAGACCCCTCTGTCGTTATTTATTTTTTTAGTGAGCATTGAAAGTCGACCAGGAATAACCGGCATATTAGATTTTCTGGCTCCTTTTATATAGAACAACTCATGCAACCTCGGTTTCGGAGGAGGTAGAAAAAATCCATCGGGGTCATTAGGTAAGTTTTCCTTGGTTCCAAAAACTCCGATTAATTTATCGAGCTTGTCGTAATAAGGTTTTACGTCATCATAGCTAATTGGCCAATTCTCTCCCAGGCCATCAATATCTTTACGTTTAAAATCGTCCGGGCCAAAGCGCAGCGAAATTCTTCCCCAGTGATTGGTTCTTCCTCCCAACATTTGAGATCTGAACCACTCAAATTTGGTTCCGTCTTTCTGGGTATAAGGTTGTCCTTCTATCTCGAATCCTCCGTAAGCCATATCCCATTCTCCAAAAACCCTGGTGGTCCCGGCACCTCTTCGGGGAGATTCATAAGGCCATTTTAATTGAGTTCGCTGTTCTGGATCTGCCGGGTCAAAGTACGGTCCTGCCTCTACTACCGCTACTTTTAATCCTGCATCCGCCAGTATCTTTGTAGACATTCCTCCTCCAGCTCCAGATCCTACAATAATGGCGTCATAGATGGTTGTTGATTCTTTTATTTGCATATACGAAGTTTAATTGCTGTACAATTTAACATATAAATATTTAGTATGTTCCATTTTTTATATCAACAACAATTGGCGATCGATCTGAGTCATGCTAAAGCAGGATAAAAGGATAAAATTGAATTCTTAAAAACAAATATTGAAGCGATCAGTGTATTAAGGAGATAGGTAGAATTATTTCCAGAACAGCTTGTAAGTTTCCCTTTATTAAAGCCTATTGATTATTCTTTAATCCGGATATGCATTTTGTTTAGGTGTAATTTTTAGCAATTTGATAATTCAACCTATCATAAATTATCAAATTATCATTATTAGAAGCACATATTTCGAATAATTGAAGATTGAGGGGCTAAGATGTTAAAATTTTGATTTGACCTCGTAACAATAAGTTAAATTTTTAACAAAAAACAATCGAAAATCGCTATTTGTATCGCATAGTTTTATTAATATTATCAAAAAATTAGGGTTTTTTTTAACATTGTTTCGAAATCGTTTTCGAAATGACGAGATCAAAACTTTGAAATTCAATTATTTAGAACTAACTAAACAACAAAAGATTATGATTCTGAAAAACGATGATCATTCGTTAAAGCCTTGTGTGCGTCAGCGATTCGCTAAACAAACCAAGGTTTTTTCTTTGCTACTTTTTCTTTTAGGTTCGATAAGCTATGCTGTCGAAGCCGCAGATTTTGAAAAAATGGCGGTGGTTGAAACACTGCAGCAAACTATTACTGGTACCATTACTGATACTCAGGGGGTACCTTTGCCAGGTGCCAATGTTGTTATTAAAGGTACAACTACTGGTGCCGCAGCTGATTTTGACGGTAATTACTCTATTACTGCCAATGCGGGAGATGTTCTGGTATTTACCTACACAGGTTACACTTCTACAGAAAGGACAGTTGGAGCAGACAACGTAATTAATGTAAGCCTGGAAGAGGGACTTGCATTAGACGAGGTGGTAGTTACCGGATATACCACGGAGACGAAACGAGAAACTACAGCAGCTGTTTCCATTGTTAAGGCAGAGGAACTAGCGGCTATTCCTTCCGGTAACGTTGAGCAGCAGTTACAGGGTAGAGTTGCAGGTGTTACCGTACTTACAAACGGGCAGCCGGGTACTACCAGCCAGATTAGGGTTCGTGGTTTTGGAGCCTTTGGTGGTAACGAACCATTATATGTAGTTGACGGAGTGCCTGTGGGCTCAACAGACTTTCTAAATCCTGATGATATTGCTACAACCACTGTACTGAAAGATGCAGCGGCGGCTTCTATCTATGGAGCCAGAGCAGCAAACGGGGTGGTGGTTTACACCACCAAGCAAGGAGCAAGGTCTAAGAAGACCGAGGTCTTTGTGAATGTATCCAGTGGTCTCACAGATCCTAATGTTGCCGGTTCTCCGGAAATGTTGAATCCTCAGGATATGGCCGAATACACCCACATTGCCTACAGAAACAATGCGGCGGCTACGGGAACCACACCACAGTACACGCATCCGCAATATGGAGATCAGCCTACACCTAGGCTTCCAGATTATCTACATGCTAATGGGGCAAACGGGGTTGTAGGTACTGTAGATCTGGCAGCAATTCAGGCTGCTTATGAGGCAGATCCCGAAAACGTATTCCTTATCAGACCAAATCTCGAAGGTACAAATTGGTACAAAGAAATTACGAGACCAGCTCCCCTCACCAGGGTTACCTTGGGAATAGACGGAGGTACGGAGCGCGGACGTTTTTACTTCGGGTTTAGTGCACAGGATCAAGACGGTATCGTACTTTCTCAGTCGTTTACCAGATATGCTGCCCGATTCAATTCGGAGTGGGATATTGCTCCATGGCTTGCTGTTGGAGAGAACTTCCAGGTAACATATCGTTCAGTACTTGGTCTCTTTGGTGGTGACGGTGGACTTGGTGTAGCTGACGACGAATCTGAGGTACTCTCAGCTTATCGTATGCCTACCATCATTCCGGTATTTGACGAATTTGGCAGTTATGCAAGTACCAGGGCCGCAGGTTTTAACAACCCGCGTAACCCGGTAAGAAGGCTAGTACGTAATGCAGGAGATGATAGAAGTTACAACATTGGGGGTAACGGAAATATCTATCTCCTTTTAAAGCCTATTGATGGACTAACTATTCGTTCCAGTTTGGGGGGTGCCTATGGCAACAGCCATTTTGTAAATTATAACTTCAGGTATTTAGGAGATTCTGAGCCAGAAGCTAGTAACTCTTTCTCTGAGGGAAGTAGCTACTTTTTATCCTGGACCTTTACGAATACCGTTCAATATGAGAAGTTGTTCGGCAAACATAAGATCAAAGCCTTTGGAGGTGTTGAGGCCTTAAATACAGGAGCAGGCCGTTTTGTAAACGGTAATGGTATTAATCCTTTCTCTACGGATCTGGATTTCCAGAATTTAAATGTGGTACAGAGTCCTAATGTAAACAGTGGACAGTTTAAAGGAGTTAATTTTTACTCTCTGTTTGGAAAAGTAGATTACAACTGGGATGAGAAGTACTACCTCACCGGGGTTATTCGTAGAGACGGTTCTTCCCGTTTTGGTGGGAATAACAGATTTGGTACCTTCCCCGCGGTTTCCGGTGCCTGGAGGGTGATAGCAGAGCCTTTTATGCAAAACCAGGACATCATCTCCGATCTTAAGATCAGAGGAGGTTGGGGAGAAATGGGTAACTCTAACAACGTGGATCCTAACAACCAGTTCTCTTTATTTGCTTCAAACAGAGGAAATACCTTTTATCCGATTGACGGTCAGAACAGTGGAGCTAATGAAGGTTTCGCCCAGAGTAGAATTGGTAACCCAGATGCAAAATGGGAAACGAGTACCACGACCAATATCGGTTTCGACCTCGGGATGTTCAATGACAAACTTGAAATTATCCTCGATTGGTGGGAGAAAGACACTGAGGACCTTTTATTCCAGGTACCTCTTGCCGGGGTAACAGGAAACTTCGCCTCCGCTCCAGCAGTGAATATAGCCAGCATGAGAAATGCTGGGGTTGATTTCCAGATCGTAAACAGAGGAAATATCACAGAAGATCTTTCTTATACCGTTACGCTGAACAATTCCTTCTTAACCAATGAAATTACCTTCCTTGCGGATGGAATTGAGTTCTTTGACGGAGGATCCTATAGAGGTATCCGTCCAATTAGAAATGCTGTAGGACAATCACTTTCTACTTTCTTTGGATACAAAGTAGCAGGCTACTTTAATAGCCAGGCTGAAGTTGATAGTTCTCCTGCACAGGATGGTGCCGGAATAGGGCGTTTTAGATATGAAGATGTAAATGGCGATGGAGTGATCACTCCAGATGACAGAACCTTCCTTGGAAGTGCAGTGCCAGATTATACAGGAGGTGCTACTATTAACCTTCGATACAAGAATCTTGAATTTGAGACCTATTGGTATGCCTCTCTAGGTAATGAGATCTGGAATCAGTCTAAGTGGTTTACAGATTTCTTCGGAACTTTTGAAGGTTCTGCAAAAGGGGTAAGAGCCAAACAATCCTGGACTCCTGAGCTAGGAAACAATGCAGCTGCTCCAATTTGGGAAAGTGCTTCTAACCTAAGTACCAGTGGAGCGGAAAACTCCTGGTATGTTGAAGATGGTTCTTTCTTAAGATTACAGAGACTTGCCTTTATCTACTCTTTTGATCAGGATATGATTGAAAAGTGGGGGCTGACCAAATTTAAATTAGGAGTTTCAGCAAACAACATCTGGACTATCACAGACTACAGCGGATTAGACCCAGTAGTATCTGGTCCTGACACCAATTTTGGTATCGATGTAGGTAACTTCCCTGTTACTCCAAGTTATTTAATTAGCTTAGAGATAGGTCTTTAATCTTTAACCGACTAAGATGATGTATAATTTTTTTATATCTTTAAAACAAAAATTAACTATGAAAACTATGAGTAGAGTAAAAAAACTTACCCTCTGCGTAATGGCGCTGCTAGTAGTGTCCATTTCCTGTAGTGACGAATTCCTGGAAATTGCGCCTACAGGATCCCTGGCGGATGCGCAGGTTGGAACCAAAGATGGAATTGAAGGCCTTTTAATTGGTACCTACGCTGCCCTAAACGGCGTATTTGGTAACAGATTTGAAGGTCCTAACCATTGGATCACCGGATCAATCCTTGGCGGAGATGCTAACAAAGGAACAGATGCCGGGGATTATTCCTCAATTAATCCAGTTCAACGTTTTGAGCACGATGCCACCCAAGGAGATTTAAACAACCTTTGGAGAGGTAGATTTGAAGGTGTTAGTAGGGCCAATGCGGTGCTTGCTGCGCTGGCAAATGCAACTGATGTTACACCGGCAGATGTTGCACGCCTTGCTGGGGAAGCCAGAATGTTAAGAGGTCATTTTTATTTTGATCTTAAAAAACACTTCAACAGCATTCCCGTATTCGATGAAACGATTGCGCCTACCGACATCGTAGCCATTCCAAACACTCCGGATGTGTGGCCGCAGATTGAAGCAGATTTCCAATTTGCTTTTGACAATCTCCCTGCAGTAAACGGAGCAGGCCGGGTTAACAAGTGGGCTGCCGGAGCATATCTTGCAAAGGCTTACCTCTATCAGGGTAAATTTGCACAGGCCAAAACCATGTTTGATGATGTAATTGCAAACGGAGTTACTTCTGACGGACAGGCTTACGCTCTGCTCGATGACTATGCACAGATCTACAATGCAGAAAATGACAACCATGCAGAATCTGTAATGGATGTAGAATCTGCTAACAATACGGGTAGTACTCAAAATGCTAATGCATTTGATGATTTGAACTATCCTTACAACACAGGTCCTGATGGTCCTGGTAACTGTTGTGGTTTCTTCCAGCCAAGTATTGAGTTGGGGAACTCTTTTAGAACCGATGCAAGTGGTCTTCCACTACTCGATGGTTCTTACAACGATCCTGCCAATGCCGTTGCAAATAATTTTCAACATGTTGTAGTGGATGGGAATGATGAGGGTACCTTTGTTGAAGATGCCGGAAATCTAGATCCAAGGATCGATCATTCTATGGGTAGAATGGGTATTCCTTACCTAGATTGGATAGAGCACCCAGGTTCTGCCTGGATACGTAGCTTCCCATACGCTGGTCCGTATTCTCCAAAGAAATACATCTATTACAGATCTCAGGAGAATTCATTCACAGACGGAAGTTCCTGGACAAGAGGATATGCCATCATGAATTACACCATTATCCGATTTGCTGATGTGCTATTAATGGCCGCCGAAGCAGAGGTTGAAGCCGGTACTTTAGATCAGGCCAGAACTTACGTGAATATGGTAAGGGCCAGAGCTGCCAATTCTGCACATTGGGTAAGAGAGTATGATGACTCAGGTTTTGCTGCGAATTATAATATCTCTGAATATCCTCCAGCTCAGTTTGCAGATCAGGCTTCTGCAAGAGAAGCAGTGCGTTTTGAAAGAAAGCTAGAACTTTCCGGAGAAGGACATCGTTTCTTTGATTTAGTACGTTGGGGCGTAGCTTCTGATGTAATTAATTCCTATTTGCAATTTGAAGGTCAGTTCTTAGTGACCAAATTTGGAGGTGCAAGTTTTACTGCTGGAAAAAATGAATTCCAGCCTATTCCACAACCACAAATTGATATTCAAGGACCAGACATTCTTACTCAGAATCCTGGATACTAAGTTTTAATAATAAACAAAAAAAGCCCTGGCGTAGTAGTCAGGGCTTTTTTATTTGATATTTTGCAGGGCTTATTGCATTTTTGTAAGCCTGTATTACACTATAGAACAATGAAGAGGATAGTATGGATTGCCCTTGGGACACTTTTGATCTCAAGTCCCTTTTTAGGATGTAACCGATCACAAAAAGACAGTACGCTATTTAGAGTTATTTCGGCTGCAGATTCAGGTCTTGATTTTAACAACCAGTTATTTGAGAATGATTCCATTAACATTATTGACAATGAATTTGTCTATAATGGAGCCGGAGTTGCCCTGGGCGATTTGAACAACGACGGATTGGACGATATTTTCCTCGCTGCTAACCAGGTGGATAATAAATTGTTTCTCAATTTAGGGGAACTCAAATTCGAGGATGTTTCCAAACAGGCGAAAATTTCCAAACCAGACACATTACATTGGTCCTCCGGGGTATCTCTTATTGATATCAATTTAGACGGACTGCAAGACATTTATGTTTGTAATACTTTTTATAAGGACAGTACCAAACGTAAGAATCTGCTCTATATCAATTTAGGTATAAAAGAAGGTGTTCCTGAATTTGCGGAAATGGCCGAAGCTTATGGTATAGCCGATAATAGCTATTCTTCGCATGCGCAATTTTTCGACTATGACAATGATGGAGATCTGGATCTTTTTATCGGTGTCAACAGAATTGAAGGAATAAACCCAAATCAATTTAGTCCCTTAACAGATGACGGCACATCGTTGAGTAAAGACCGCCTATACGAGAATATATGGAAAGAAGGAGATCCTCATCCAATTTTTAAAGAAGTTACAGAGGCCGCAGGCATACGCTATCACGGCTATAGCCATAGCACCCTTATTCATGATTTTAACGAAGACGGATGGGCAGATATCTATGTTGCCAATGATTTTCTGAGCAACGATCTTATCTATATCAATAACCAGGACAAAACATTCACCAATCGGGCAGACGATATTTTTAAGCACTTCAGTTTGTCCTCAATGGGTAGTGATATTGCAGATGTTAACAATGATGGTATCATGGACATCTTTACCTCGGAGATGCAGCCCTATTACAACAAAAGAAAGAAACTGTTTCAGGGGCCCAGCAGTTATCAAAAAGAGATTTTTACCAGAAAATACCAATACGCTTATCAATATACCCGTAATACGCTACAACTCAATCTGGGGACCAATCCCGAAACCGGCTTACCAATTTTTGGGGAGACGGGAATGTTCGCTGGAGTTCAGGAAACAGACTGGAGTTGGGCGCCCCTGTTTGCAGATTTTGACAATGACGGCTGGAAAGACCTCCTTATCACCAACGGTTTCCCAAAAGATGTAACCGATAGGGATTTTGGAGATTTTAGAGCCACAGCGAGTCGACTGGTAAGCAAGGAAAAATTAATTGCTGCCATCCCTGAGATTAAAATTCCAAACTTCATTTTTAAAAATAACGGAGACCTAAGCTTTGAGGATGTCACCCAAAAATGGGGTCTTAATTTTGGCACCTATTCGAATGGCGCTGCCTATGGGGACCTGGATAATGACGGAGATCTGGATCTGGTGATAAACAACATTAACGATCCCGTCCTTTTAATGGAAAATAAGGCCAATGAATTACTACCCGGGGCCAAATACCTACGCGTTAAACTAAACGGACCTAAGGGTAATTCCGCAGCATATGGCAGTGTGGTAACCGTCTTTGCCCAAGGGCAGGAAAAAAAGCAGTCCTTATTGTCAGGCAGAGGCTATCTCTCTAAAACAGAGGAAGCATTGCATTTTGGCCTTGGAGCAATTTCCCAAGTGGATTCTATTCAAATCATTTGGCCGGGAGGC
>JBFOMC010000265.1:0-15316 GCA_040830565.1 Flavobacteriaceae bacterium | reverse complement strand
TGTTGTATCTGTAATTTTTTGAAGCAACTCATGTGCCGCTAAGGGTTGGGTAAAGCAAAATTCCTTGGCTTTGTCAAAAGTCTTACTCCCTTGTCCCTGCACACAATAGCACAAGATAGTCCAGGGAGACCCGGCAAAACCGATAAGAGGAATCTCGTCGTTAAGCTTGTCCTTGGTTAGGGTAATGGCTTGCATTACATAATCCAGGGCTTCATCTACATTGGGTATTACGGCTTTGTCAACATCTTTTTGAGATCTCACAGGATTAGGGAGGTACGGGCCAAAATTCGGTTTCATCTGTACCTCAATCTGCATGGCCTGTGGGATCACCAGAATATCACTAAAAAGAATAGCGGCGTCCATACCAAAGCGCCTTATAGGTTGTACGGTAATTTCCGAGGCGAGTTCCGGGGTTTGGCATCGAGTAAAGAAATCATATTTTTCCCTTATTTCCATGAACTCGGGCAAATACCTTCCAGCCTGCCGCATCATCCATACCGGGGGCCTATCTACGGTTTCCCCTTTCAGAGCACGAAGAAAAAGGTCGTTTTTCAAAATGGTTCTGTTTTGATCTATAGTTTTCGTCATATTTCCAATTTCACATCATTTTTATGGTGGTCGTTTACCAACTCAATAACCGCTTCTACACTTGTAGTTTTGGCAACTCTTACCTCTTTGAAAGACTTTCTGGCCTCGGCTGCTGTAGTCTCTCCAATGCAGAAAGCTAATTTGTCACTATCATTTTCAAGCAGATAACTCTTCACTGCAGAGGGGCTAAAGAATAAAATACCCCTAATGCTATCATCTACCTTTTTAGGGGCAAATTTTGTTTGATATGCTTTAACTTCAGTTACCTCAATACCATTTTTGGTTAAGGTATCCGGGAGGTCATCTAAGCGCTGATCCCCACAGAAAAAAGTAACTTTAGATTCGTCTATGTGGTCTGTAAGGTATTTGGCCAATTGGTCTGCCTGAAGAGCAACGTGGGTTACCTTTCCAATTTTACGCTCTATCAGGCGTTTGGTTTTCCCTCCAACGCAGTAAATATTCTTGAATTTAAAGGTGGTGGGGTCTCCATTCATTAAAAGGGAGGCTACTGCATTTTTACTGGTAATAATGACGTGCTCTAGCTCAGATTTTAACAGTTGTTGCGAGATACGATTGTTACTGATACGAATAAAATCCTCAGAACTCACTTTAAGTGAGTCATCAAACAATTGCATTTGCTCCAGCGTCAATTTTTTCGTGGCATAGACCTGGGTAGTTTTTGCAGCTCCCTGTAATTCGTTCATTAATCGTTTTCCCCCTCTCTTTAGAATTACCCTCACGCATTCATGGGCAAGATGATGGTGCTTTCCCAGAGGGGCATTCCTGGTAACCTCTATTTTTTTTGCTCCATCTATACTCAGAAGCTCACCTTTAAAAAAGACCTCGTCTTCCTTAATATAGGCGAGAGCTCCAATAGGGGCGGTACAACCACCTTCGAGCAGCTGGAGAAATTCTCTCTCAATAGCGGTACATATTGCAGTTTCTTCGTGATTGAGTTGTGCACAGGCTTCCAGCACAAATTGGTTATCCTCCATAGCGGCAATCATAATAGTACCCTGGGCCGGTGCGGGAACCATCCAGTTAAGGCCAATGGCATTTTTTGGCCTCAACCCAATACGCTCCAGGCCGGCGCCCGCAAAAATGGCGGCATGCCAATCGTTGTCTTTGAGTTTTTTAAGACGAGTATTTACATTTCCCCTGAGTTCTACAACTTTATGACTTGGATAACGATTGAGCCATTGGGCCTTCCTCCTCAGGCTTCCTGTGGCAATAATAGCGTCTGGTTGCGCAAGAAATTCTTCGTTGTTTTTGTAGACGAGAAGGTCATTGGAGTTACCTCTTTTTAAGACAGCTGCCTGAGTTATTCCTTTTGGTAAGGTTGTGGGCACATCTTTAAAGGAATGCACGGCTATATCAATTTCTCCCTTAATCATAGCTACATCCAGGGCTTTTGTGAATACGCCGGTAATTCCCAATTCGTGCAAGGGTTGTTCTAGTTCCAGGTCTCCAGCAGATTTTATTGGGACCAGAGAGGTAGCATAGCCGAGGACTTCAAGTTGATCTTTTACAGTATTTGCCTGCCATAACGCCAATTCGCTATCGCGCGTACCAATGCGGATTAGTTCGCTCATTTAGTATCTACTTGGAGTTGAAATACCTTTTGAATAAGTTCAAGGCTGGTTTCAGAATCTATGTCGGTTTCCTTAAGGTGGTTGGCAAATTGCTTGGTGATTTTTTGGATGATTCTATCTGAGACTACCTCGGCCTGTTCTGTATTAAAATCTGATAACTTTTTAGATTGATAGTCGAGCTCTTCATCCTTCATCGACTTTAATTTTCTTTTCAGGGCCTTGATCACAGGAGCAAATTTTCTGGTTTCCAGCCATTGAATAAAGTCGTGCTCTACCTCGTTAATAATCTCTTCTGCTTGCGGAATAAACTGCTTTCTCCTTTCGAGTGTAGCATCTGTCATTTGTGAGAGGTGATCTAAATGTACCAAAGAAACATTATCTAAATCGGTAACATCCTCGGCCACATTTTTAGGAACAGAGAGATCCAGGATCATCAAAGGTTTTTTAGGATACACCAGATCTTTTGATATCGTTGGCGATTGCGCACCGGTGGCTACAATAAGGACATCTGCTCTTCTTATTTCCGTTTGTAGATCGCCATAATCCTTCACAATCAGATTGAATTTTCCGGCAATTCTTTCGGCTTTATCCTTGGTCCTGTTAATAAGAGTTATATGAGAATTTTTGGTGTGCTTGATCAGGTTTTCGCAAGTGTTTCTTCCTATTTTCCCCGTGCCGAAAAGCAAGATATTCTTCTCAGAAATATCCGGAACATTTTTTAAAATAAACTGAACTGAGGCAAAGGCTACGGAAGTAGCTCCACTAGAGATCTCCGTCTCTGTCTTGATGCGTTTACTAGCCTGAATTACTGCATTACAAAGCCTCTCTATAAACGGATTGGCTAAATCCAGTTTTTTAGATCTGTAAAAACTCCGTTTTAACTGACTAATGATCTCAAAATCACCCAGGATCTGACTATCCAATCCTGTTCCTACTCGAAAAAGGTGACTAATAGCCTCCTTGTTTTTGTGTACATAGGCTACTTCCTGGAATTCCTCAACCGTTCCCTGAGTGTTATCGCAAAGCAGTTTTATCAATTGAAAGGGATGTTCTGCAAAACCATGCAACTCTGTTCTATTACAGGTAGAAGTAACTAATAAACCATCAATTCCTAAAGCCTTGGCCTGACGTAATACCGTATTTGCGGAAGCCTCATCTAAGCTGAACTTTCCGCGGATGTTGGCATCTGCCTTCTTGTAATTCAGGCCAATGGTATAAAAAGAGCTATGTTTAGAAATGTGGTATCGTTGCATGTATGCGCTGTCGATGTCGGACAAAAATAATTTCATAGCGCTATTAAAAATAACGCTAGAGGTACAAATTGTATCGTTCAAAGTATTTTTAAACCTATTTCGACAGTTTTTAGGTAAAAACAACTAAATTTACTGGAAATACTCGGCTTAATAGCTCATCTATTTAGAACCTTTCTAAATAAAAATACAAAAATGACTGAAATTATCGAACAAAAAAATAACGCTGAAGGTTCCTTCAGAGAGGTATTTATTGAAGAAGGATTTTTTGTTCTGAAAATACAGAATGACAGGTCCGAGATGCAATAAGTGACCCGGGAGATAGACAGTACTTTTATCCAGTTCCATTTCTGTCTTAAGGGGAATGCAAAGTTTATTTTCAATGAAGGCAGATATGCCCTGGAAGTGACAGAGGAGAACTCTCTTCTGCTTTATAACACCCAGATAGATCTTCCTCTCAATGTAGAATTAAGCCCCAATTCCTGGATGGTTTCTATTGTGATGACCATCAGAAAGTTTCATTCCTTATTTTCTTCTGAGGCAGATTATATTCCGTTCCTGAGTGTTGAGAATAGAGACAAAAAGTACTACTCTCAGGAAGTAGTGTCTCCGGCGGTGGCTGTAATTCTTAGTCAACTCATGAATTACAATTTACACCCATCTATTAAAAGCCTTTATATTAAAGGTAAAGTTTACGAACTTATCTCCCTCTATTTTAATAGAAATGACGACGTAGATATAGAACAATGTCCCTTCCTGGTAGACGAGGATAATGTTAAACGCATCCGTCAGGCTAAAGAAATCATTATCGCCCGCATGGCCGAACCTCCAACCCTAAAACAACTTTCTGAAGAGATCGGACTACCTATTAAAAAACTAAAAGAAGGCTTTAAGCAGGTGTATGGAGATTCTGTGTATAGTTTTTTATTCGACTATAAGATGGACTATGCCCGTAAAATGCTGGAAACCAACAAATACAATGTTAATGAGGTTGGATTGAAAATTGGCTATAGTACGGCCAGCCACTTTATTTCGGCCTTCAAAAAGAAATATGGCACCACGCCAAAAAAATACCTAATGTCCCTGGCTTCCTAAGCCAGATTCCGGGAGCATTAGTGCTTGATAACGATTAGAATACGTGTATAAATGAATCTCAATCAAATAACGGTCCCCTCAACAGACCTGGAAAAGGCTATTGGATTTTATCAAAAACTTGGATTACAACTCATAGTAGAAGCATTACCCCACTATGTTCGGTTCGAATGTCCCGAGGGGGATACTACGTTTTCGGTCCATTTGGTAGATCAACTCCCTCAAGGGGAGGGGATTTACGTATATTTCGAATGTGAAGATGTAGATGAACGCGTTGGGAAACTTATGCGCGAAGGGATCAATTTTGAGGAATTGCCCAACGATAAAAAGTGGCTTTGGAGAGAAGCCAGGCTGAAGGATCCGGATAATAATCAGATCATTTTATTCCATGCGGGAACAAACAGAAAGGACCCTCCATGGAGAATTAAATCATAACCTAATACAAAGCAAATGAAGCTAAACTTTTTAATTATTGCATCACTAATGCTATGCGCCATGTCTTGTGGAGAAGCAAAGAAAAAAACGGCTCCTGATTTGGCACAGCTCTCCACCATGGCCCCGTCCACAGACAAGGTGCTCGTCTTCACGGCTACGAATGGATACCGCCACAAATCTATTGAAAAAGGGGTGGCCACTTTAGGCGAACTGGGAGCTGATCATGATTTTGAGGTAACACAGACCGAAGATTCCCTACAATTTAATTTGGAGAACCTTCAGCAATACAAATTGGTTGTTTTTCTTAGTACCACCCAAGATGTTTTGGGTGCTGAGCAGGAGGAAGCCTTCAAAAAGTACATTAATGATGGAGGCAGTTATATGGGCATCCATGCTGCGGCAGATACAGAATATGAGTGGCCTTGGTACGGCAAGTTGGTGGGCGCCTATTTTAAAAGCCATCCTAAACAACAGGATGCCAAAATAGATGTATTGGATAAAAGTCATCCGGCTACGGCTCATCTTAGGGACAGTTGGACGCACTTTGATGAGTGGTACAATTTTAAAAACATCAATCCGGAAGTGAAGGTGCTTATGAAGTTGGATGAAAGTAGCTATAAGGGTGGTGAGAACGGAGATAATCATCCCATTGCCTGGTATCACGAGTTTGATGGCGGAAGAGCATTTTATACCGGATTAGGTCATACGCATGAAGCCTATGACGACCCTGATTTTAGAAAACATCTACTGGGCGGAATAAGTTACTGTCTTGGCAGGGAGTAGTTAACCGCGAAGTTGCACTTGTCCACCTCTGGCGGAAACTTCGCAGAGCTAGTTTTTTGAGTTCTTACGAAACCTAAAATAGATCGGGGATTCTTCAATAATTTCTATTTACAGTCAGGATTTAAGCTCCTCCCCTTGAAAAGGGGAGGTGTCCCGCGTAACGCGTGACGGAGGGGTTTTTCACCTACATGGGCCTGGCCACCATAATACCCGTATTGCTTTTTACCTTTTTAAGATAGTCTGCCAGGGGTAATTTAGAGACCTCTACCTGCCCGGAAGAAGAGGCATGCAGTAAATGAATGCCGCCATCCTTTTCTCTAGTTGCTATGCCTGTATGTGTAATGTCCAAGCCCTTTATTGAAGTAGTTAAGGCAATGATATCCCCAGTTTTTATGAGATGTTCGTTTTCAGCAATTTCATCTTGGGCTAATACACATAGGGGTTGATTGTTGAGGTAGTTTTCCGAAGCCTTTATTTTCTCAAAATTGTCATCATCACTTAAAAAAGGATACAGTTCCCTGTGGGTGCTCATAAAATTGATATCCTTAGTGATTTCTTTTCCACCAATTTCCGAGGTAATATCCTTTAGTAATCCCTTTTTCTCATTATTGGCAATCCATTCCGAAAAATAATGCAAACGGGAGGCATAGCCATCTAGTTTCCCATCTTTATACCGCAGGTTTTCCAGCGCCTTTAGGTAGTTGTCAAAATCTGTATTTCCAGCTTTAAGGATGATACTAAAAACAAGCACATTTTCTACGTAGGTGGTGCAGTCTAAGCCTTGCAAATTTACAACCAGGGATTCGGTTTCCCCGACTTCCAGGGTTTTGGCCACATATGGAGTCCCTAAAAATGTCTTTCCTACAGCGACTATCGTTTTGCCAAAATCATTTTCGAGTAAACCGTCAATGGCTATGACCTTATCTTCAAAAGCTTTTCTATCTTGTTTTGAACAGATAATTTGCTGGGCAAAAGAGAAGTTCCAAAAGAGATAAAGTGTTGCAAATAATAACGTCTTCATAAATACAAATTTCTAATTCAAAAGTAAACAAAATTTACAGCTTGGTACTGCCAAGTAAAGAGAGAAAGAGTGCTTTAGGTAGGTCTATACTCTATGAAAAAATAAGATTATAAATAAATGAATATCAAATACTTAAATCTTTATTTCAACAAAATTTAGCCTAAAAGAAATATTTAACGTTGTAACATTTTTAAAAATATCACTACCAACTATTAAAGCTTTTTCGCTTTCCGTTTTAAAACTCGATAATTTTACCGAAATTGACTTTTTATTATAAACAACAAAAACTTAACCCATAAAATCAACCGCACTATGTCTGATGAATTTGATTTATTAGAAACCGATTCTTCCTCCGAACAGGAAAAAGTAGATGTAAACTGGGGCAAAGCCGTGGATCAAATGAAATCCAAGCTGGCCCAGGAGGACGATCCGGAAGTACGTCAAAAAATATTAAATGCTACCCTTGATGATGTGGTACAGATGGCAGAGAAGGATAGAACTTCCCTGTTAGACGCCATTAAAGATCTCACGGATTACCAGGATGAGGTAGGGATCATATTTGAAAAGTTTTCTACCCTGAATGCCGAAGAACAGAAAGTTATTGATGATGCCCAAAGAGGCTTAGAAAGAGCTAAGCGAGCCCTGGAAGAGGCTGAAGCCGTAAAGGATAACTGGTGGAACAATCTTTGGGGCCGCAAGTCTCGAATAAAGAAACGCAAGGCCGACTTGGCCACAGCTCAAAACGTACGGGATGGAGCAGATATGAAGGCAAAGCAGATGTTTCAAAAGCGTATTGAATCTGCCGATGTGCAAACGCTGCTAAATGAGCTTTCTTATAAGAGTCAGGCCGCAGTTGGACGCCTCAAAAGCAGGGAAGTTGAGATCAAAGAAGTTGAAGATAAACTTCAGGTGGCCATTGTAGAGGCAAGTAAAAACCATACCAAAGCTCTTGAGAAAAAGAAAGAAACCGAGGAGAAATTAGAGGAGCAGTATGCACTGCTAAAACAAGCCCGACAGGAATTAGAGGAAATTGCGGATAAACAATCAGCCGCCTACTCCGAAGCTATTGGCAAGGTCACTACCATTGAGCAAAAGGTGGAAGAGCTGGAAGGCCTAAAGAACGCATACACAACCCTTGCTGCAAGTAAAGACAGTTTTGTACACAAGCACAATCTTACCATCAAGGTACTCACTTCATTAAGGAGCAATTTGCAGTCGCATAGAGCTAAACTGAAAAGTGATACAGACGAGCGTCTAAAATATTACGATGGATATGTTGTAGCTCTAAAAGCTCGTACAGATCAAGAGTTTGCTGCAATTTTGGAGCATCTTGGTGTCAAAACGGATGAGCATATCGGTCAGACCTTGGCTGCCATGCATACTGCTAGTGCTAAGGCACGTCAGGAAATGATGGATAATATCCCTGTTCATGAAAAAGTAATGCAAGGAGTGTATTCTAGCTATGCAGAATCCTTACAGGAAATACGCATGAAGGATGCCGAGATCCAAAAAGACTTTGCCAATCGTTATGGGATAGACATGAAGGAGATCTTCGAAGAGTATTATGCAACAGACGGAAATGCTGCTCCTGAAGGAGATGAAGGAGGCTCTGATGAACCCCCAAAACCGGCCGAAGACGATCTGCTGAGTTAATCCATGCAAGATTCTTTGTGCTACCCTTTTCGTCGGCATAGAAGTAGTTTTAGTGTGCCGTCATCGGATAGCTATGCGCTGCTAACGCAGTTCTCAAAAACCTTAGTCCTATGTCTTTGAACCAAATTGTAACACCTTTTGACAGCGCTGTTCTGGAAACCAAAGAACAGTATAAAGCCTATTTTCAGATCGTAAAGCATGCCTTTAAACAGCTTGTTCGCAGTATAGCAGAGCAAAAGATCTGTAGTGAACTTGAGGCCACGCTGGTGACGCAATACTGCGAATTGTTGACCTATTCACTAGAGGCCTTCAGGATCAAATATCTTTTTGATGATGAAGAAAAAATGCGTATCGATTTAACAGAATCTGGCTTTCCTAATTTTCTGGAATTTAGATACCTGTATAACGATCTGGAACTTAAGCGAGAACATCTTAGAAAGTTACCCGATATAGGAAAGATCAAAGAAGACTTTCTCAGGACGCTGCTCAGAGATAAGCAACCCATTTCGGATAGAAAGTTACATCAGGCTGCTTCGCTGGTTTATTACTCTTCTGTAGATCAACAATTTATTTTTAAACGCTTTGTACAGGGGAAAATAGTGAAGGTAGAAGAGGATTTTGCACAGTATATGGTAAGTTGGTCTTTTTATGACGTTACATATAATCGCCCCTTTATTTGCTATATGTATTTTGATCTAAACAAGGAAAGTATTGACGAATATCGCCCTAAGATCTACGAGGTATTAAAGCATACGGCTGACAGAGATATGAGTCTGGATATGATGGCTCATGCAATAGATAAAAAATTACCGAATTTATGGCCAAACAGGTTTAAAAAAATAGACCTGGGCCCCCTCCATAGTGTATTTGCTAAGGATGAGTTGCAGGTAACGCACGCCCTTTTAAAGGCTATTGCTAATAAGGTCCTGGATTTGGGATCCTATGCTATTTCCTTATCTGTTGAGGAGGTAATCTCGACAGGAGACTTTGCAACCGGTAGTTTTTTTAACAAACAATACCTTCAGGTATGGGAAGACTCTAAACCTCAGAAGTATTTGTTTACCTCTCATAGGGTAATGCAATCTCTTTATGATAACATCCCTGATACTTTAAGAAGCTTAACCAAAGAACCTATTGAAATACCAGCCTTAAAACTTAATTAAATGGAACACAACAGTACTTTTCCTATAAAAATTTCCGAACTCGAAGCTGTCCGCAATGAGGCCTCGTCCTATCTAAAAGGCGTGCAATGGGAACAGGGAGGAAAAGCGAAGAGAAGAGATAAAGATCAAAAGGATGATTCTATTTTACTCTACCTTTCAAAGGCCAGTGGAAAAGCTACCAGCGAGGTGGTTTCTGTATCCAAAACCATTTTATCCCTAAAGAAGAGGCTGCTTCCGGATTCGGTGGCCATTCCATTGCATCTCAACCAGGCATTGTATGCCTTGCAGGAAGGCCTGACCATGGGCATATGGCTTAAAGACAGCTATTTCGATGCTTCTGGCCTCTCCGGTCTGAATGAAAGAAAATCTACCCTGGATGCTTCCGGTAGAAGAGAATACGATTCAAAGTTACAAACTGCTACCGCTTTTATGCTGCATGGTACTGCCTATAGAATTCTTTACGATCTTAAGCCAGTTGCATCGGACGATCTCAGCGTAATGAAGAACAAGTTTGCAGGGATTCCGGAGCTCTCTCTCATGTCACCTCTCAAGGGCATCTCTTGCCTGCTCTTTTATTTTGACAAATATTTGAGCCATCCTGTGATCATCACTTCAGATAAGGATGTGGTTAATTTTACCGTAGTCTTTTTTGAGGCTATAATCGATGAGATTCAGTTGAGAATAAGCAGCTTAGAGTATACGGAAACTGTTACAGACCGTACTTATAAGTTAGAAAAGAGTGAGTTCGCGGTATCAGGTTGGGAGAATGTTTTTGAGGGTACTGCCAAGAGTGTTGAGTTTAATAAAATTCAATTCGAAGAGATAGTAGGAAACAGGGATGCGAAACATTTTGCCCGCCGTCTTACAGAACGAATGTTGAGTTATGACTTTGAAGCCAAGAAAAATCCTTTTTTGGAATTAGGAGGCTTTATGCCGGTATTTATGGGATATGGAATACCCGGTACTGGAAAAAGTATGTTGATAGCAGCTATTGCCACCCGCTTAAAGGAGCATTGTGATCATTTGGACATACCTTTCCTATTTCACCCTATGCCGGATACCTTGATCTCTACCTTCCAGGGGGGATCTGCAGAGAAGATGGTGCAATGGATGAAGCCGCTACAAGATCCTGGGAAGTTAATCTTTGCCCCCATTGATGATGCGGAGAATAATTTACAGGAAAGAACAGCGCAAGGCGTATCCGCCGGAGTAAAAGAGGTAATAGGGGTGTTCCTCAGATATACAGAAGGAGCCTACGCTATTAATTATGGAAACAGTGCAATAGGCCTATTTACAAACCTTCCGGAAATGCTAGACAAGGCCGTAATCTCAAGGGTGCAAGGGAGGTTTAAGATAGATGGGGCCAGGACCATCCCAGATTTTATAGATCAGGATTACCTCTGGTGGCGTAAGTTTGATGAAACTATGCCAAATTTTGTGAATATGACCAACCCGGAAAAATATAAATTCCTAAGTGAACAAGGTTTAGCCAACAACCTTGGAGAAATACTGAAAACCTCTGAAAAACCTACGGAGGAGAGAGTATTGGAAATATATGAAAAAACGGAGGCTAAACACAAAACCACAGAACATCTGTTCTTTGCAGAACTGTTCAAAAATATTCAAAAGGCCTTTCCTTTTTTCTCCTCGAGAGACATTAGGAATATACAAAGCGCCGTCTCTTTAAGACTTACAGATTTCGACTTGCCTCAAGACTGGTTTGAAGATGCCTCCTTGTATTTTCAAAAGGACTACGATACAAAACTTGCGATGCTCAAAGAGCTTATGAAACAGAATATGAAAGGGCTTAATTTCTCAGACATCAGAAAGCAGGAAACGGTGCGTTATCTAGACAATGTAGCTACCATTGCCGATACCGACTTTAAGCGAAAGGTAGATCAGCGGGTACACGATCTTAACGTACAATTAGAAGCTCAAAAAAAATTTGAAACCGAAGATAGCTAATGGAAAAACTAAGGGCAGCAGGATTATTTGGGGGCGATATGGTGGCCTTGTCCGGTTCGTTAGCGAAACGCTATAACGAATGCCTTTCCCTCTTGGGAGTGCCGCCTACCAAACTCAAAACCTTTTCCATTGATGGCCTGGGTTGGAGCCCGGAAATAGCCCTTGAGAAAAAGAATAACTTCTATCTAAACAGCGGAGCAGCCAATGTAAATGCTATAATTATTTCTCCGGAACAAAAGGATAGGGCGGTACACATGCCCTCTCACAGCTTTGACCGTGATGTTATGAGTGCCATCTTTGCGGCTTATGCTCAGGAGATCAGAGATGTAACCAAAGACGCGGCGGTGATTGCACACTTAGATCAGAATATTGATGCATTTTATGAGCCTTTTGATCTTTTGAGGTATGATGAAATTGTTGTTCGCTTTAATGTGTTGCACGATCTTCATAAGAAAAAGCAAGAACAAGAAGCATTGGTGGCCTTGTTTAACGACAAGAACAACTTTATTGATAGGGAGATTCATAAAGAATTGCTTAAAACAGCCAAGACCTATGGCGATCTGCGCAACCGTAAATTGGATTTCCAGCCCATAACCCTTAAAATAGGGTCTTTCTATACCAGGGCCTTTGGCGGAGTTTTTATTCTCAAGGAGTTTTTACAGCCCATCCTGGTTTTTGAAGATGAAAAAGTGTTCAAGAGCTCTATAAAGGATACTGCGCATGAAGTGCTGTTGTATCATTTGCATCATGATGAGCTAATGGAAACTTTGGTTAAACATCTTATCCTGGAAAGAAACTTAAAACAGGCCACAAAAACTACGCGCTATAAAAGAATCAAGAATCACAGATTTACAAGGCATCTGGAAAAAAAAGAGCATTCGCTCAAGGAAATACTGGACAGCCATTTTCTGTCGAAAAAATATCTCAATCAGCTAGACCTCACCATTCAGAAAAAGATTGGCGGGGTAGAGATATATTTTCAGCGACTTATTGTGGACAAAAACCTCAAGCTAGATGAATACGTAGATGAAGAATATTTTAAGGCACTTCACCAGCCACATTCTTCATTAGAAAAAGAAGACAGAGAACTGGTTTGGAAGTTGCTATCCAAAATAATGCCCAGTGATCCATTACACCTATACTGGTATGACAAGGAGCAATTTTACAAGGCCTATGAAAGCTGGGACCCCGCGTACAAGGAATGGGTGATAGAATGTATTTTAAAGAATAACTAAAACGTATAGCCATGACCTTAGAAATTATTGTTTTTGTGTTTGCCATTCTGTTCGGGATCGTATGGTACTGGCGGGAATCTAAGAGCAACAAAATGTACCGGCTTGCCAACAGAATCACTCATTCAAAGGAGCTTCAAATGAAGGCCGATAACGATAAGGGTTTTGTTCATAAGCAGGCATTTTTAATGCGCCTGGTATGGATAACGGTGCTTTTTGTTTTAGCTGCAGCAGTGATAAGTTTTGTTACGCCTATCAATGCCTTCTACGTGCAGTATTTTGCGTCTGCAATTGTTGGAACGCTGATAGGCACTTACGTGGCCTCTGCCCTTATTTTTGCCCAAGACAGCACCAAAAAAGAAAATCTGGAAAAAGTTTTTCAAAAAGGGAAAGAATTTGTTGAGGACCTCACTGATGGAGATGAGGAAGAAGAGATTACGGATGCCAAGGAAACCTCAGCTCCAGAACCAGAAGAAGCCCCGAAGAAATCAGCCAGAGACCGATTGAAGGATAAAGGAATGATTAAGTAAACGATGAACAATTATCAATAAGCAATTAAGTAGTTCTTTAATTTTCCTAGCGCAGCTAGCGACTTCTTTGCGAACCTTGTGGTAATAATACAACCGGGCAAAATGGAGATATTGATAAGGCACTTAAATTGAAAACAAAGTAAAATCAAATGATACGATCATATTGGCAAAAAGGAAGAAAACAAAAGCGGATCCTCATAATCATCGGGATTGTGCTGCTCTTGGCCCTATTTTTTTTAAGGGACGATTATCAGCCTGCACTTTTATTCCTTAGAAAATACGTTTTCATCATCTTGTTGGGGGTGTTATTCCTGTGGTTTACAATTTCAAGGTTTAGAGCAGCTCCAAGTGCCGGAAGAAGAATTCTAATCTTGCTAGGGATTACCGCCTTCTTTGCCACCCTCTGGTTTTTTGGCTGGAAACTGAATCTCTATCAGTATATGCAGACTTATAATGTATATAACAATCTAAATAAAACAGAGATCAGTGAATTACCCCTTACCCAGAACGAACGCATTCAGCCGTTCAACAACATAGTTACCATGGCCTATGAGTCTATTGGCGAGACTCAAGAGGTGTCATTGCCTCAGTTGGTTAGAGTAGATAGCACAAATCAATGGACCATGGCTGTACAGCCTGCCAAAGAATACACCTGGCAGCGGATCAATGACAATACCGAAGAGATTTTTGCAGTAGAAAGTACTTCTCCGTTTCCGAGATTCTCTAATGAGAATCGCATTCCGGTAACCTTTTCTATTGGAGAGTCCCTGGCTTTTAGTAGAAACACCTATAATGCGGTGGTACAGCGCTTCAATATTTTTCAGCTCTTTACTATGGAGCCGAGTGATGTTTTTTATATGAAGAACGATGCCGGCAAATGGGTGCAAGTGGTTAGTCTGATAAAGTGGAAAGGCTTTTTCTTTCCGTATCCTACTTATGGAGGGGTAATGATAGTAGAGGCCGGAGCACATAGCTTTCAAGACTACCTGGAGAGAATAAGTATTGGTAAAGGAACCTATGTACCTCCAAACAAGATTAAGGATCATCCGTTTCTAAGGAGGCAAAATACCTTGGCCGAAGAAGTTTCCAGAATCCAGGCACAATCCCTACAATTTCTTGGTGGATTTACAGATCCTTTACCCTGGAACATGAAAACCGCAGTAAAGATCCCTGAATTACCGGACGATCAAAACCAACAACCTTTTGTGACCGATTTTAATTTTGAGGGAATGAAAGTCGACGCCCAGGATGGACTATATCATTGGTTTGGCCTGGAACCCATTGGGGATGAACGCACCAGCCTGGCGTTTAGCGTTATGATTCCGGCCGATGGGACCGACAAACTTTACTATTACGACCATTCGGCAAAAAAGGAGGGGATGGCAGGAGTTTCTGCCATGCCGTTAAAAGTTGTTGAGTCTAGAAAGGAGTACGATTGGTCTGTGAACAAACCGGTTGAATTCAGACCTTTTATTAAATATATAGCCGGAAGAAAACGCCTTTTTGTCTTAGGTACTGTAGCGGCGGTAAGGGACAGCAGTAAACAGTTTGACGGAGCGGCGACACCAGACCTGGCACTAGTGGACGCGGAATACAGAGATGTGATCTGGATAGATGCAAAACATCCTTCAAACTGGACAAGCACCATTTTAGATCAGTTAGGGGAAACATGGAAGGCCTCAGAAAGATTAACAGATGAGCAGCTATATCCTAAGAAGAGTGATCTGGATATGGATAAAGAGATTATGTTAGACAGTCTTAATATGGATAGCCCTGTGGAAGCTGCACCTGTCCAGACAGACACTATTAATTAATAATTAAAAATGAAAAGTTGAAAATTTATCGATTCGCTTAACTCCAAATTCCAAATTCTTGGTTCGAAATTTCAGATTTCTGGTCTCTCCGCTTAGTATCTTGTTTCTTATTTCTTGTCTCTTGCCAATTACCTAGTTCCCCTTACCTCTCATTCTGAGCCATCTGACCTGTGCTTCAAGCATAACTCTTAATTATTC
>JBFOMC010000264.1:0-2163 GCA_040830565.1 Flavobacteriaceae bacterium | reverse complement strand
CTAACTGAGCATGTGTGTGGTTGATGTATTCGATTAAGAAGAGTGGATTAATACTGCTCAATGGATGATTCTCATTTGTTGTGTTTGTAGTGCTGTACGTTACCACATAGGGTAAAAGCCTGTCTTGCTTAATGTGAGCAAGACAGGCTGTCCTCAGACGTTATTTACATGTATGACATTTCTTCCGTAACGCCATCTTAGTAACGGTGTTCTTTTGCTAGATAATCCTCATCGAATGAAAGAAGCCTAGAGCTTAACTCAGACCTATAAAGTAGGTTCGACAGAGCTATAATTCTCTCCATTAACTCAGGTGAATTCTGGAATGCTCTATTAAGCTTAGAGTCCTTGAAAGGAGCAATCAGATTGATAACACGCCATATTCTCGACGGGAGAGGCTCATCAAATCCAGCGAGAATGGTAGCCTCATCATATGTGATGTTTTTGTATGCTGTTTTTTGTTCCTCTGAGAGAAAAGCCGTTATCGGTAATACACTTTCATCGCTTCCAGAACTAAAACCAATTTCCCATAACATACTACTAAAACAGCTATCATCATGGAATTCTGATTTTGAGGAGGTAAGTTTATCTCGTATATCTAGTGGTTGGCTTCGCAATGCTAATTTGCACGAGCAAGCAAAATTTGACTGAAGCGTTAATGTATTACTTAAATTATTTAGCTTTACCGACATTGAGTGCGCTGATATGTTTGTTAGAATCCGCTCAGTCGTTGTGCCATCTTCTTCTATCTTAACTTCAAAGCATGGTAGGATTCTGTCTCCCATATACCTAGACTCAACTAAGTGAAGTGTTGCTTTGACGCTAACATTACTATCTGATGATGTAGACCCAGCGTAGACTAGAGTGCTCTTACCTTGAAGATGAAGCGTTCTGATATCTGTGATATCTAGAGAATTACATGTGGAATTCATCGATTCAGCGATTTCTTTAGCGCAATCAAGAGATTTGCTTTGTGAGATGTTATCAAGCATTGCAGGTACTAATCTCATATTGAGATTGCTTAAAAGAACACTGTCAAGATAGTGCTTATCCAAATAGTCCATATAGCTATTTACTGTTGCATGTCCCTTCGAAGCCGCCATAGCTCTGCGTATGTCCTTTTTGCTTTTTTGAGGCATGCATTCAGCCAAGCAATCTGCCGCGTTTAAGTACTCTAAGGATAGAGGTGTTCGAACTTGATCCGTGCTGAACATACTCGGGGAAAATGGAGCACGCAATGCCGAATCTTTCTTTGTGGTACTCTGCTTCCAGTCTTGCATGATCATATCTACGTAACCATTGCGATAGTAGTGTTCAGCGTAGTATGGAAGATGCGAACGATAAAATCGGTCATTTATGTAATTAGCCGAGCTGTGGTAAAGCACATTGCTGATCGACGACACTCGTGAAAAAACAACATCATAGCCTGTTATCTGTTCATAAGTATGTTCAAAAAAAACATCATATAAATAAGTCGATTGCCCTTCTTTTATGGCATGCAATGCTCGCTCAAGTCTAGATAATAATGGCTCGTCAAAACCTGGGAGTAGTGTTGCACAGTATAACTTACCCGAATTGCATGGCTGATACAGGCGCGACTTCTTTTTTCCTTTGGCTAGTGTTGGTGTATAGATTGCCTCTAGAATTCTAGGGTAAATAATGTCGTATAACTCATCTGAATAACTGTTGTTATTATATGTAAGATAATCTAGGTAGATTCTTAGAGCCTGCTCAGGTTTAGCATCCCTGATGTCAAGTAGAAAGCCTGGAACGTCTCCGTTAGATTCTTTTAGTGATCTTAGTTCCTTGGCTGTGATCTCGAATTCTTTGCACTCTTGTTCGATTAGCATTTTTTTAGCAATGCCACCTGTATAGTTATCTGCGAATTCTGCCTGAGCAAATACAGCTTCTCTTGATTCATCCAGTTCTAGATAGAGTACATTTGAGTTCAAGTTGGTTACAATCCTTTCGCAAAGGCGACCGTCCTCATCGGTAACGATAATCTCAAACTCTACATGTGAGCCTAGCTCAGAGTGGTTGGCATCTTTAATGTTCAAGCGGCACTTCGCTACGTGCGTATCGGATTGCATCTCTATAAGTACGTATGTATACATGTAATACCCATCCTCATGAACATACTTATAATCAGTGTCGAGTACTTCCGTT
>JBFOMC010000263.1:0-17275 GCA_040830565.1 Flavobacteriaceae bacterium | reverse complement strand
AATATTATATCCAATCATCATAGCGCTATTGGAGTTTACATTGGCTTTATTTAAGGCCATCCTAAATATGTGCGGATTTGGCTTTTTGACACCCGCCATCTCAGAATCGATAATTTGATCGAAATAACTCAATATTCCGGAATTTCTCATTTTCTTTTCCTGAATTTCCTGAAAACCGTTGGTTATAATGTGCAGTTTGTATTTGGGCTTGAGGTATTCTAATACTTCTAAGGTATTGGGAAGCAAATGATTAAATGAGGAAAGATGTGCTATATACGCAGTGGATAAACTATCGACCGTCTCATCTTCGATAGAGAAGTGCAGCTTATCAAAAGTAGTTTTAAGACGTTGGTATCGAAGGGCCTTCTTTTCAATCTTTTCTTCGCGATACAGCTTCCAATATTCTAAATTAATAGGAATATAATAGCTTAAAAAACGGGCTAGGTCTACCTCTATATGATGTTCATGAAGGATCTTTTCAAAAGTGAGCGCAGAATTTTTTTCGAAGTCCCAAAGGGTATGGTCCAAATCAAAAAAAATATCAGTTACAATAGCATCATACATGGTACTTCAGTATCACTTTTTCGTAAAATTTTAACCAGTTAATTTTTTGTTTACTTCCTAACAGTTCATTGGAGAATATTGAAATAAAGTTGCCATTAACCTGTTTGACACTCTGGTGTAAGCCATCCAATTCGCCAAATATTTGATCGTCCTTCTTCAGGTTGATCAGGGCATAGTCATGAAAGGCAAAGGGATGAATTTTTATGGGCTGCTGTACTTCCAGGTTAATATCGTAAAACTGAAAGGGATATGAAGTCCCTGCCCTAAAACCAATTTCATGCGTATAGCCCATGGTATAATCATTGGTAAATTCTGCCTCCACAAGATATCTATAGGTATCTGGTACATCTACACGATTATATCGCAGTCTGGAATTTGTTATTGGGCGATTGATAACATTCGAAAGCCTTTTTTTCTCTTCTCTAAGCAGTTCGTTATTATTAAAAGAACTGTAAGAAGCGGCAAGTGATACTACACTATAGTCCGCAACAGATTTAATAAGATATTTGAATCTATTACTATTTGGCGAAACATTTTTATCATAGGTAGAATATTCTGCAAACTGAAAAAAGAACATGCTATTTACCTTGTGCTTTTTGTGAAGGTCTATTAGCCAGGCGAAGTTATTATAGGGATCCTTTTTTGGATTGAACCAAACTGCAATACGCTGAGCCACCCTTCTTAATTTGAAAGTAAAAAGGTCTAGAAAGAATCCTGCCATGCTCCTGACAAACCCTCTGTAGGCAAAGCAATGCGAAGTGGTAACATCTATGACCGAAGTATACTTAAAGGTATTGGTTTTGTAAACCAAATTTGGAAACTTCTCTTTTAGCAGATCCAGAAGCTTAAAAGCCCAAATGTCTACCACTGGTTTCCTCAAAAATTTATGCTTATAAGCAATGCTTGCAGAAGGCGGAAACCTTCCATGCAAGTCCTTTACATAGGGTAGATATTCCTCGTACCTACTAAGCATGTAAAAGCTGGCAGAAAAAATGTCGTAGGGTAAATTGCTTCGTTCACCGGTGCTAAAAAAACAAGGGACCCCCTCCCAGTCGCCCATGTTAATTTGAAGATCATTTATCCCTTGTTCAAAAAGAAGGTCATTGCTTCTTACAAAAAACTCGTTCTGAAGTGGTTGCTTGGTATAGGTAATTTTAGGGCCCGTGTGTTTAATAAAGTCTTCAACCTTTGTAGAGAAAGACACTTCTATCCCTAAAATACGCGTAAAAATGTGCTTCATGATATAACTGAAGCGCGGTGTAATTTGGTGGGTATAGATTAGTAACATGGTTCTTATATGGGCCAAAAATACGAATTCTGATTTCTCTCAATTGTATTCAATGCTTATAGCATTTTCTTATCGGCAAAACTGAAATAGTGATGTGCTGCTATTATCAGATGATCCAAAAGCTTAATTTCAAGCTCTTCGGCTGCTAACTTTATTTTTTCTGTAAGGTTAATATCCGCAAGGCTTGGTTTTAAGATCCCGGAGGGATGATTGTGAACTAGTATTAAACCTATAGCTCCTAACTCCAATGCCTCTTTCATTATAAGCCTTATATCTACAAGTGTTCCGGTAATACCCCCTTTACTTAATTGAGAATGTCTCAAAATGCCATTAGAATTATTCAGGTAAATGATCCAAAATTCCTCATGAGGGAGATCTGCTATAAGGGGTTGCATTAGACTTTGTACATCCTTAGCATCCCTGATCTTTTTAAGCCTCCTGGGACCTTCTTCTCTTCGTCTGCGTCCAATTTCCAAGGCAGCCACTATAGATACGGCCTTGGCCTCTCCAATTCCTTTAAACTTCATCAACTGCTGCACCGAACATTTCCCCAATTCATTGAGGTTATTGCCTACTGAGGCCAATATACGTTTTGATAAGGCAACGGCACTTTCTTTCGGGGTGCCGGAGCCAATGAGAATGGCTATTAATTCTGCATCTGAGAGCACAGACCTATTATTTCGCATTAATTTTTCGCGAGGCCTGTCATCATCTGCCCAGCGTTTTATAGAGAAAGAGGTTGGTTTATCTGGCATTTCATAAAGATAAGGTATCAATTGGTAAGAAGCTGGGTTTTGATTGCCAATTGGGCAATGCGGGATCAGAAGAAATCAGATAGAAACTCTAAGAATCTGGGAGATTAAGTATTAGCAAGAGATCTCACCTCATCCATATCCAATCCTCCATAGTTCCCGGAACTCATAAGCAGTAGCACGGCATTGTCATAATTCTGGCCAAAGACAAAGTCGCTAAACAGTTCTGCTTCCGTGTAAACCTGTAAATCATTTCGCTGAAAGGCTTCGGTAATTTGCTCCGGGGAAACGGTTTTTAGCTTTTTGATCTTAACGGACTCAGGAAGAAAAAAAACAGCGGCCGTGTCTGCCGGGTCCAAAGTGTTCTTATATTCTTTTAAGAATTCAGGATTAAAGCTGCTATAAGTATGAAGTTCTAAACAAGCGATGACTTTTCTGTCGGGATATTGATCCTTCACCGCTTTGGTCGTAGCCCCAACTTTACTTGGCGAATGGGCAAAATCTTTATATATAACACAATTTGGGCTTTCGGCAATTTTCTCCAGCCTTTTTGAAGCTCCTTTAAAGCTAGAAATAGCTAAATAAAAATCATCTTCATCTATCCCCATATGCTGGCAAATCCATTTGGCCCCGGCTAAATTGCTTAGGTTGTGTTTTCCAAAGATCTCTATGGGCATGTCTCCTTCAGGGGTTACTAATAGCGTTTGCCCATCTTCAACCTGATACTCCGGAGTGCTATAAGGGAATTTCCTGATAGTATTGTCTGATTGCTCTACCACCTCTTTTACCCTAACATCCTCTTCGTTGTAGGTAATACTTCCGCCGTTGACTATGCTATCAACAAATATCTTGAACTGTTCTACATAATTCTCCATAGTTGGGAACACGTTTATATGGTCCCATGCAATGCCACTTAATAAGGCAATATTGGGTTGATACAGATGAAATTTTGGCCTTCTATCTATTGGAGAGGATAAGTACTCATCGCCTTCGAGAACCATGAAGTCATTCTCCTGAGTAAGATGAACCATGCGGTCAAAACCCTCCAACTGTGCGCCCACCATATAATCAACCTCCCTGCCATGGTAATTAAGTACGTGAAGGATCATTGAAGTTATTGTTGTCTTCCCATGACTTCCCCCAATCACCACTCTTGTTTTAAACTTTGACTGTTCGTACAAGAACTCAGGATACGAATAGATCATTAATCCCAACTCCTGGGCTCGCAATAGTTCAGGATTGTCGGGCTTAGCATGCATTCCGAGAATTATGGCGTCTAGTTCTTCATTTATTTTTTCCGGAAACCAGCCAAAGGTTGAAGGAAGTAAACCCTTTTTTTCGAGTCGACTTTTTGAAGGTTCAAAGATGACATCATCACTTCCGGTAATGTTGTACCCCTTATGATGCAGGGCTAATGCAAGATTGTGCATGGCGCTTCCACCAATAGCAATAAAATGTATGCGCATTTGCAATAAATTAGGCCCTAAAGATAGGCATTGAAAAGTGCATCCCAAACCTTTCCTAGCCCTCTATATTCTTTTTATCTTCGTAAAGAATCAAGACGCATTGAAAGAAAGGATATCAAAATGGAAATAAAACTTAAAGATATAAGGCCTAAAGAAATAATGCCTGGTTATCGCGGTAAATTAGTACATGCCGAAAATATGTCAATTGCATTCTGGGATGTTGAAGAAGGAGCCGTTGTTCCGGAGCACTCCCATATGAACGAGCAAATTATGCAGGTACTGGAGGGTAAATTTGAATTTACCGTAGGAGGCAAAACAAAGGTCTATGTGCCCGATGACCTTGTACTTATTCCAGTCCATACACCTCATGGAGGCAGGGGCTTAACTCCCTGTAGACTTATGGACGTTTTTAGTCCGGCCAGGGAAGAGTATAAGTAGTTGATGGTTGATGGTTGATGGTTGATGGTTGATGGAAACTAAAAAAAGTAAAGAGAACAGATGCAAATATCACTAAGTGGAAAGAAAGCTCTCGTAGGTGGGAGTAGTGGAGGCATTGGAAAGGCTATCGCCATTCAATTAGCCGAAAGCGGTGCGAGTGTAACCCTCATGTCCAGATCTGAGGATAAACTGAAGACCATTGTTCAAGAGCTTCCTTCAAAAGCCGATCAGCAGCACGATTATTTAGTGGTTGATTTCACTGATTTTGAAAACTATAAAAGGATCATAGACGGTTATTTCGAAAACAATTCAATAGACATCCTTGTAAATAACACCCAAGGGCCGGCGGCAGGAGGTGCCCTGGAAAAAAGTATCGACCAATATCAGGAGGCCTTTGACCTCCTTTTTAAATCGGTTGTTTTTACCACGGAGAAGGCCCTGGAAGCGATGACGAAAAACCAATGGGGAAGGATCATCAATGTAGCCTCAGTATCTGTAAAGGAGCCCTTGTCTTATTTGGTTTTATCCAATTCCATAAGAGCTGCCGTAGTCACCTGGGCCAAGAGTTTGGCTATAGATGTGGGTGTTTCGGGAATAACCGTAAACAGTGTTCTTACAGGTTATTTCAATACAGATCGCATAGCTCAACTCAACGTCAAAAAAGCCGAAAAAATGGGAATCCCAGAGTCTGAACTTCTCAGAGCTATGGAAGACGCTACAGCGGTGAAAAGGATTGGAGACCCCAAAGAGTATGGCTATTTGGTGGCATTTATTGCATCAGAACAGGCAAGTTTTCTTACCGGAACCAACATCCCCTTAGACGGAGGCTACCTGCACTCTCTTTAGTAACAATTATTGGGCAAATAGTGTTTACTTAAGTTGTTACCATCTGGTTAACTCAATCAAATAGGGAGTTCCCTCATTTTGGATTGTTTGGCACTTTATTTGGATAGATTTTTGTTGTGTAATTTTATAATATTCCATTTGGTGAGGTGAAGGCATATTTCCTCAGTACCCGATGCGAAAGAAACCATTCATTATGAAACGCATAATTCCAATATTAATAGTATTGCTTTTTTCAAATATGGCTCATTCTCAACAACAAAATTCTTCCTATACCGAGCTCTGGAATGAGGTTCAAAAACTGGAAAATGAGGCCCTTACCAAGTCTGCTTTAAAGGTGGTGCGTTCCATATCTGAAAAGGCCAAAAAAGAAAAAAATGCTCCCCAAATTGTCAAAGCCCTCATCTATACGTCAAAATATGCGCAAATTCTTGAAGAAGACGCACAATTAAATATTGTCCGGGATTTTAAGCAGGAAATTGTTAACAACACCTTCCCTGCAAGCAATGTACTCCATAGTTATTTGGCTAATTTGTACTGGCAGTATTTTCAGCAAAATAGATATCAATTTTACAACCGTTCCAGAACCTCGGTAAAAGTAGATAGTACGGATTTCAGAACCTGGGACCTCAATACCTTATTCAAGGAAATTGAACTTCATTTTCAAAATTCATTGGAGCAGCCTGGAAAGCTTCAAAGGATTAAGGTAACAGAATTTGATGCCTTGCTTAACAAGCAGGAGAATTCAGAAAACTACAGACCCACCTTGTTTGATCTTTTGGCTCATGGGGCCCTTGAATTTTATAAATCAGACGAAAATGCCATCACCAGGCCTGCCGATATTTTTAAAATAAATGATCCGGCCTTTTTATGTGAGGCTGAACCCTATTCTTCCCTTGAGATAGTCCATCCCGATGAAACTTCCCTGCCCTTAAAGGCCCTGAGGGTATATCAGGAATTGATACGTTTCCATCTGGCAGATCAATATCCGGATGCCCTGGTCGATGCAGACCTGGAACGTCTTCGCTTCTTATATTCAAAGGCCGTATTTGAAAACAAAGAGTTGCTCTATGAAGAAGTACTTAGAAACTCTGCCACAAGTTACCAGGATCTGGAGGTATCTGCCTTGTATTCTTATGAAATTGCAAAGTTGTACAATGAAATGGCCAATAGATTTCAGCCGGGAATTTCAAAAGACCATCAATGGAAACGAAAGGAAGCTCTTGAACTTTGTGAAAAGGTAATTTCTGACTTCCCAAAAAGCATTGGGGCTGCGAAATGCCGCGTATTAAAAGCTGAGATTCTCAATAGAGATCTACAGCTGGCCGTAGAGCAACATCTTCCTGTCAACAGACCCTCTAAGATACTATTGAAGTACCGCAATCTTGACGAGCTTCAGCTAAGCGCCTATAAGATATCCCGATCTCAGCTAAAAAAGCTCAATGATATTTATCCTATTGAAAAACAACTCCCCTATATCCAGGACCTCAAACTTGCCCAGCAATGGACAGCAAAGGTTAGAAATGAAAAAGATTATCAAAACCACAGTACGGAATTGCTGGTGCCCAATCTGGATAACGGAGATTATATCATACTGGCTATGTCCAAGGACGACGGCAAATCTTTTGCTTTTGCACATACCCAGATAACCAACCTGGCACTATTGGAATCCAGGACTACCAATGCTCACAATTTTCAACTAATTAACCGAAACAATGGCCAGCCCATTGCGAAGGCCAATTTGGAACTCCACTATAGAAAAAGCTATAACAAACCACGATTCAGATCTTCGTATATCACTGATAAGTCTGGAAGGGTTAGTGTTCCCTTACCAGGGGCATCATGGACAGATATAGATATTTTAGCCACAGCAGGAAAGGAAAAAGCCCATTTCGGAACCTATTATATCAGCAGGAGATCTAATTCAAGAAGTCTGCATAAGACCAATTATTCGGCCTTTCTCTTTACAGACAGGAGCATTTACAGGCCTGGACAGGCAGTTTATTTCAAAGGAATTGCCGTTAAAAAGACGGATGAAGATTCCACTGTCCCAGAAGGGATAAAGGTGCAAGTAAGCCTCAAAGATGTTAACGGACAACAGTTAGGGGAGCAAGAACTAATTACCAATGAATTTGGATCTTTTAAGGGGGAGTTTATGCTTCCGAACAATGGGCTAACCGGGAATTACAGCATTCAGGTAGCTTCAAAAGGGCTCAACTTAAGCGGCTATACCAGCATATCTGTTGAGGAGTATAAAAGACCAAAATTTGAAACAAGTTTTGATCCGGTTTCTGAGACCTATAAGGTAAATGATGACATCGTGGTCAAAGGAAAGGCCAAAGCTTATGCCGGAAGTACCATAACGGATGCAAAAGTCGTTTACAGGGTAAAACGAATTGTACACTTTCCCAGATGGTACTATTATAGTCGGCCGTATTTCAATAGCAGCCCGCAAGAAATCACCCATGGTGAGACCATCACAGATACTTCTGGCAATTATGAAATAAATTTCAAAGCTATTCCGGACCTTTCGGTTTCCAAAGAAGACCTCCCTGTTTTCACCTACGAAATAAGCGCTGATGTTACCGATATCAATGGAGAAACCAGATCTACTTCAACTACTGTTAGGGTAGGTTATCATGCGCTTACCGCTGTCGTTTCCCTTCCTAATCAATTGAACAAGGAAGAAAAGGCAGTACTGAAAATAAGCACCTCCAATCTAAATGGTGAATTTGTGCCTGCTGAAGGCTCCATCAAGATCTATAAACTTATCGCGCCTAATTACGTATTGAGAAAAAGGCCATGGCCGGCTCCGGATTATAAGAGTTTCACTAAGGAAAAGTTTAAAGAGTTATTTCCGTATGAAGCCTTTGACGAAGAAGACAAAATTAGCAAATGGGAGAAAGGCAGGAAGGTATGGGAAGGCAATTTTGATACCGGAGCATCAAAAGAAATAAGCCTCACTAACCTCAGAAAATGGGAATCTGGTAATTATATTATCGAATTGGAAACTCGTGATAAATTTAATCAAGTTGTAAAAGATAAAGCACAGACCTATCTGTTTAGCTCAAAAGACAAACAACTTGCGGATAATCAACTCTTCGACATTAAGACAGACAAAACGGCTTACAAAGTTGGGGAGGAAGCCACCCTAACCCTCGCTTCAGCTGGGAAAGATCTTTTTGTTACGCTTCTTGTAGAGAAAAACAGGACCATTATAGATCATAAAGTACTCCCTTTGAGTGAAAACAAGAGCAGCTTGGATATTCCAATACATAAAGAAGATCTGGGCGGTTTTACGGTTCACTACAGTTTCTCAGCTTATAATTCTTTTTATTCGGGCAGCATTTCTATTGCCGTACCCTATCCCAGCACCCAATTGGAGATAGAAACACTCACATTTCGTGATAAGCTGCAACCGGGGACCGAAGAGCTTTGGACATTTAAGATCAAAGGGCCTAAGGGAGATAAAGTAGCAGCCGAGGTCTTGGCCGGGATGTATGATGCCTCTCTGGATGCCTTTAAAGGGCATTCATGGAGTTTTAATCCCCTTCACAAGCCTAACTATTATTCCTATGCTGGCATAAGTGGGCAGCGGAGTTTTGGCACTCAATATTTTCGTTCCCACATGTACAATCCAAATAGACATACCTATCCACAACAGTATTATGACAGCTTTGACCCCTTTGGCCTCTATTTTGGGTATGGGCGAGGTATCCCTGGTAATAGGAGGCTCATGCGCTCTGCAGCCCCAGATGCTATGCTGTTTGCAACTGATGAGATGGAATTGGAAGAAGTTGCTGTTGAAGGTGATGTGGCTTTTGCAGCTGAGACTGCACCAAGAAACAAGAAGGAGGAAAAATTAGAAGGAGCCGTGCGCGGACTTGCTCCGGAGGAAAACAGTGGAGATGAAACGCAAACGACGTTTGACGAAGTACAAATAAGAAAAAACCTCCAGGAAACCGCCTTTTTCTTTCCCCAGCTCAGGACCGATGAGGAAGGAAATGTGACCATGAGTTTTACAAGTCCGGAGGCACTTACCAGATGGAAAATACAGCTTCTCGCACATACTAAAACTCTTGAAAGCGCCACACAAACACTGGAAACTGTAACCCAAAAAGAACTCATGGTGTTGCCCAACCCACCGCGATTCTTAAGGGAAGGAGACGAGCTTAGCTTTAGTACCAAGATTGCAAATCTTACGGAGCAATTATTACGAGGAGAGGCGAGACTTGAATTAACAGATGCCCTTACTGGTTTGGATATTTCTTCAGAACTTTTGGGGTCTGCTAACCAAGTACAGCAAGACTTCGCCGTAGATTCCCTGGGTAATAGCAGTCTTAGCTGGAGGCTAAAAATTCCAGAATCCGTCCAGGCTGTGCAGTATAAAGTAATTGCAAAGGCAGGAGATTTTGGCGATGGCGAACAAAATGTATTGCCCGTGCTTACCAACAGAATGCTGGTAACGGAGACCTTACCCATGTGGGTGCGTAGTAATCAGCAAAAGAAATTTGTTCTGGGAAAACTCAGGGACAATACTTCAACATCATTAAGACATCATCAGCTTACTTTGGAGATGACCTCTAACCCCGCCTGGTACGCGGTTCAGGCTTTGCCGTATTTAATGGAGTACCCTTACGAATGCAATGAGCAAATGTTTTCCAGATACTATGCCAATACCTTGGCTACTCATATCGCAAATTCAAACCCAAGAATACAAGAGGTTTTTGAACAATGGGCCAACACTGACGCTTTATTGAGTAATCTTGAAAAGAATCAGGAGCTAAAATCGCTTCTAATTCAGGAAACACCCTGGTTACGGGATGCACAGTCCGAAACTGAACAAAAAAAACGCATCGCCCTACTTTTTAACTTAAATAAAATGAGAGATGAGCAGGCCGGTGCATTACGCAAACTGGCCGATAATCAAATGGGTTCAGGAGCCTGGGCCTGGTTTAAGGGAGGAAGGGCCAATAGGTATATTACCCAACATATTATTACCGGCCTGGGCCACTTAGAAAAGCTTGGAGTCGACCTGGGCAAAGAGCGTATTGGGGGTAGAGGTACAACCAACATGGTCCGCAACGCCATCGCTTATTTAGATAGAGAGTTTGTGGCCGAATACGAACATATGAAGAAATATACCAAAGACCTGAATAAGGATCATTTGTCTAGTACACAAATTCACTACCTCTATATGCGCAGTTTCTTTAAAGATTTTGCTAGCACAAAAAAAGTGAAGGAAATTGAAGCCTATTACCTGGGACAGGCAAAGAAATACTGGATGAATAAAAATTTATACACCAAGGGACTTTTAGGCCTCAGTTTGCATCGAAGAGGTGAAAGTTCAACTGCTTCAAAGATCCTCAAATCTTTAAGGGAAAACAGTATCACAAATGAGGAGTTGGGCATGTATTGGAAAGAAAATACTAGTTCATGGTATTGGTATCAGGCACCAATTGAGACTCAGGCTTTAATGATAGAGGCTTTTTCAGAAATTGATGGGAACATCACTGAAATAGACAATCTTAAGATCTGGTTATTGAAAAACAAACAAACCAATCAGTGGAAGACCACAAAAGCCACTACGGAAGCGGTTTATGCATTATTACTTCAAGGGAGCGACTGGCTTTCTATTGATGATGCGGTCACCGTTTTGATTGGGGGTGAAACGATCGCTCCTACGAAACTGGAAGACACAAAAGTAGAGGCAGGAACCGGCTATTTTAAGACTTCTTGGAAAACAGATGAGATAAGTCCGAAAATGGCCGAAATAGAGCTTAGCAAACAAGGTGCGGGAGTTGCATGGGGTGCTATGTACTGGCAGTATTTTGAGGATCTGGACAAGATTACTTCAGCAGAAACTCCTTTAAAACTCAAGAAAAAACTCTTTCTAAAGAAAAACACTGCGACTGGAGAGGAAATAACAGCGATCAGTGATCAGGTCAAACTAAAAGTGGGAGATTTGCTTAGGGTACGGATTGAACTACGGGCAGACAGGCCTATGGAATTTGTGCACATGAAGGATATGCGGGCCTCCGGTTTAGAACCTATAAATGTACTTTCGAGCTATAAATGGCAAGACGGTTTAGGGTATTATGAAAGTACTAAGGACGCTAGTACCAATTTCTTTTTTGATTACTTACCAAAGGGAGTCTTTGTTTTTGAATACGATCTTAGGGTGAATAATGCCGGAGATTTTAGTAATGGTATAACCACAATTCAAAGCATGTATGCTCCGGAATTCAGCAGTCACAGCGAAGGAGTGAGGGTTTCAGTAGGCAGTAGGCAGTAAGCAGTAAGCAGTAAGCAGTAAGCAGTAAGCAAAATCAATTAACAATAAACAATTAGCAATTAGCAATGGGTGTTTTTAGGACTTTTTGAGTTTGAACTTGAACTTGAACTTAAACCATGGTAGGAAGTGGCAGTAAGCAAAAATCAATTATCAATAAGCAATTAACAATTATCAATAATGCTATCTAAGGGTATTTGATGAAAGTTGATCGTTTAACTTAATCCCTTTTTGGTTTTGAGTTTGAACTTGAGTTTGAACTTGAACTTGAACTTGAGCTTGAACTTCAGTTTGAACTTGAACTTTTTACTTAGGGGTTGCTAACCCCTCCCCAATTCAAGATAGTCTTTTACTCTGCAAGCTCTTTGCAGTTGTATTAATAAATTGCAAAATTGGGCCCTACGCGTCACGTTCAGGTGCTACATTTTTCCTCCTCCCCCTAGATCAGGAGGACAAGGTCATTATCAAATTATCAGTTTTCTATTGTTCAGACAGCAGGTAAATCTTCCTTAAATCTGGGCTGTACCTGAGCGTAAGCTGTTAGTACTGTTCCTGCTTAACGACCAACTAGTTGATTTTTTACTAACTTTAAGACAATTAACAACTAAACCAATGCCTATGAATTCAAAAGTTTTTATGGTGCTGAGAATACTTCTTGGCCTTTTCGTTCTTGTCTTCGGCTTAAACAAGTTCGCCCATTTTATCCCGATGGAAGCTCCTACGGGAGATGCCGGAGCATATTTTGGAGCCTTGATGAATTCCAAAACGTTAATACTTGTCGCACTTGTTGAAATAGTGGCAGGTCTTGCTTTAATATTCAATAAATTTGGGGCATTAATGGCGCTGATCTTAATGAGTGTTTCTGTGAATGCAGTGTTATTTCATGCCACCTTAGACCCAGGTAATATTGCCGGGGCTCTTGTTTTGCTCGTACTAAACATTATTGTTTTATTTGGCTATAAAGACAAGTATTCTGAGTTATTGAATGGCTAACAACAACGGCTATGATTAAGAATACAACGGTTTCATCTGCTGGTGGAACCGTTTTTTTATAAACTCATTTTATCCTTAAAAATATAAGACTGCCGCCTGGAGATCTCTACCTCTGTACCATTTTGCAAGGTGAGTTTCAATTTTCCATTAAACCAGGGCACTACAGATGCAATGTAATTGACATTGATGATTTGTTGTCTATTTGCCCTGAAAAAACTGTCTGTCGGCAGTTTTTCCTCTATCTGATTAAGCGATTTATATAAGAGAGGTTTTTCACTGTTAAAAAATACGCGAGTATAATTCCCAACAATTTCGAAAAGGGATATCTCTCCAATTCGGACCAGCCAGCATTTCTCACCATCTTTTATGAATATTTGACTGCTATTGGATAAAACCTTTGACGTATTGATCTCAGAGGTCTCTTTCTGTTCAAGTGTGGACCGCACCTTTTCCAAAGCAAGTGCAAATCTCTTGGCATTTATAGGCTTAAGAAGGTAATCTAATGCGTTGTATTCAAAGGATTTAATGGCATATTCATCAAAAGCGGTGGTAAAAACGGTAATGGGAACCTCATCTAACATCTCTAACAATTCAAATCCGTCCTTCTCAGGCATATTGATATCGAGAAACAACAAGTCCGGACTCACCTCCTTGATCAATTCAAAACCTTTATCCACATTTTCCGCTTCACCCAAAAGCTCAATATCTTCATGCTTTTTGATCAGCTCTTTTAGCTCATTACGCGCTAATCTAGAATCCTCCACTATTACGGCTTTAATATTGCTCATGCCAGGGGGATTTTTATATCTGCAATAACTTCTCCCCCTTCTTCCCGTAGGGTGAACTTAGCCAGTTCTCCATACAAAAGCCGCAAGCGTTGTCTGATGTTTTTAAGCCCTAATTGCGTTGAGTGTTCATCTAGATGTAGCTTGCCAGTATTTCGAACCTGTATGGTTAATTCTTGTTCTTCTGCGCTTGTTCTTAGTGTAATCACTCCTCCTTGTTTCAGATTTGAGATTCCGTGTTTTGCGGCATTCTCTATTAACAGTTGTATGATCATGGGCGGGATGGGTATGTTGAGAGAACCGGGATCTATCTCTTTCACAAATGTAAGACGGTCCTCGAACTGTATCTTAGAGAGATCAATGTAATTTTCCACCATTTCTAACTCCTCTTCCAAGGCAATTGCATTCACGTCATTTTTGGTTAGCGAATAGCGCAACATTTCTGAGAGTTTTGTAAGCATATCTCTGGATCGCTCTACATCCTCCAACATCAATCCCCTTATATTATTAAGGCTATTGAACATAAAATGCGGATTAATTTGACCTTTAAGGGTATTTAACTGGGCCTGTTTTAAAGTGGTATTTAATTCTAATCTTTCAATTCTATCCGTATTCAGCTTAAGAAGCAGTTTTATAGCCAGATAACAGGCCACCCAGACAAAAATAACGATCAAGGAGTTAATTGCCAGAAGCCAAAAATTGTCGTAAGACTTTAATATTTTTAAATCAAACTCTGTCAACTCTGGGCCATATTTAACGTAGAGTATACCGGATAAAAAATTGAGCAAAGCATAAAAAGCGGTGGTAATGATAACAGAAACCGAAATTTTTACTAACTCTTTAAGTCCGAATTTGTCAAAGAAAATATTTCTTTTAAGGTAATATCTTAGAAGCGAAGTACTCAATATTCCGATGAAAGTGCCCATTACAATTGAGAACAACACAAACTCAATGCTCATCTGCTTAAGCAAAAGGAGGGATGAGAGATTAAGAAATCCCCATCCTAAGAACTGGAGGACCCAGAAGATTAGATTTCTTCTTTTATCTGATAGTTGCATGAATTATAGGCAAATCGGTTCAAATATACTTGAAATCGCCAAATCAATTAAAGAGATGGTAGAGGCCCTGACCGGCGAAAAATCCAAGTACAAAAAATATGGTTACCATCAAGAATAGCAGTATGGCACTCTTTCTTAATTTTAATACGCTGTTCCTTGTTATCATATTAAGGGATTAAAGGACTATGCTTAAAATGATCATCAAGACTAATTTTGCTAAGGCTACCATAATGTTGGTTTTAAGGTTTGCTGTTTGTTTCCAAAACAAAAGTAGCTTCTTAGCCCCTTTTATCGATCAGAATTATGATCAGCGGCATAAAATTGCGTGTAAGCGGTAAGGCGAAAAGGGCTTATTTCCGGAGGCACATTTTCTTCGTTATTTAGAGTAAAATTGCCATTATTTAATCCACTTCCTTCCAGCTTAAAATAAAACAAAAAGGGGAGCCAGATAGCTCCCCTTAAGGGCTTTTGATTGATGAATAATGGCTAGTCTTTCAACGGCTGTGCTATTTCCTGTTGCCCAAGGTGTTTTGCATAAAAGCCCATCATTGCCTTATACAGATGTATGGAATTCTCCTCTTTGGCGAAACCATGGCCTTCGTCATACTTTACCATATAGGGCACATCATATCCCTTATTCCGAAGTGCGCTGACGATTTGATCAGACTCGTCTATATTCACCCTTGGGTCATTGGCGCCCTGAACTACGAACAAGGGCTTTTTGATTTTATCGATCTGATATACGGGCGAAACTTCTTCCATAATGGCCTTTTCTTCAGCAATGTCCTCGTCATACCAGATCTCTTTTATGATTTTTAAGTAGGGTTTCCAGTAAGGAGGTATGGTTTTCATAAAAGTGAACAAATTGGATACCCCCACGTAATCAACCCCACAGGCGTACAAATCAGGTGTTTTGGTTAAGCCTCTTAAAACCGCATAGCCTCCATGGCTCCCTCCGTAAATTGCAGCTCGATCCGCGTCTACCCAGCCTTGATCAATGACGTATTGAAGTCCATCCTCGACATCGTCCATAGCCTTTCTTCCTATTTGTTTGAACCCGGATACCAGGAACTCTTTGCCATAACCCCCGGAAATCCTAAAATTAACTTGTAAAGTGGCATAGCCTCTACTGGCAAACAGTTGCGCTTCCGGGTTAAAGCCCCAGGAATCACGAATTCCTTGTGGCCCTCCATGAGGATTGACTATTACCGGAACTTTCTGCCCTTGAAGAGCGGCTTTGGGTAGCGTAATATATCCATGTATGGTAAGGCCGTCTCTACTTTTAAAAGTAATAGGGCGCATTTCGGCCATGTCTCCCTCTTTGAGTTGCGGCATTAGGTTGTACAACTCTTTAAACTGGTCCTTCTCTACATCGTAGGAATAATAAACACCGTACAACCTATCACTTTGCACAAAGATCAGGTACTGACTTTCGTCATCGGTATAATCTGCAATGCTGTATTGCTTTCCCTCAAATTGCTTTGAGAACTTGGCGTGCAATTCTTTGTAATAGTCACTTACGGGAACTATGACTTCTTTCTCTCCCTCGTACTCAAAATAATCTAGTTCCCAATTCCTTTTTCTTGAGAGTGCCATGTTAGACACATCGTATTTGTCATTTGAAAATACTTTCTTGATCAACTTGTCTTCCTTGAGGTCGTATAAAACAATTTCGGCTTTATCACTATTCATATTTGATACCATATAGGCATCATGAGGATATTCAGTGGCATAGTCAAATTGAAGTATCCCGAAGGCATCTTTCCAGTTTAAGCTTTTGAAAAGCTCAAATTGCCCTTTCTCCTTTGCGTAGTAAATATCTTGTTCTACGCCATCCCGGATTTTTGTAAAAGACTTGAGATTACCATCTTTATCAAAATTGTATCCGGCAATGGGATTTGCCGGGTCCTCATTCTTATAGAGTTGTTCTAGATCTCCGGTTAGTACATTCACCTTATAAGGCTCAAAAACCTGTGGATTGTTCTTGTTTAACGAAACAATGATATGGTCTTTATCTTCTTTTAAAGTTTCCATAATTCCGGCTTGTACCCCATCAAAAGGTGTAAGATCTTTTTCCTCAGAGCCATCTAGATTTACAGCATATACATGATAGTTTTCATCTCCCCCTGTATCCATGGCATAAACTAATCGTTCATTATTGACCCAGCCATAGCCCCTTACCAGTTCCTCTTTTTCTTCTATAGCTCTCTTTACTTCGCCGGTACTAATTTCCTTTACATAAATGTGGCGTTTCCCGTTTTCATCTTTTTCTCTATACGACATATATCTGCCATCTGGTGAAAATCTAAACGTTGAGGCTTTAGGCTTTCCAAAATAATCTTCAACAGTATATCTGTAATCTCCTTCATCTACGGCCGCCAGGGTGTTGAGTTCGTCATCCGAACTTGCCAATTCAGGATTACCGGGAATGGTTTTAACTGTTTTTTGAAGCATTAGTGGGAACTCACCGCCTCCCTGATAAAACGTACCCTCTATTTTTTCTCCTTTTACACTCCCCACATATTTTATCCCAGCCTGTTTAAAAACTATGGTCAACTCATTATCAGTTAAAGTTGTCTGATCCATAGGTATGTCTGTGGCACCTTGTGATGGACTATCCATAGTTGCGGTATACGCTCCTTCTTCCTTATCAATATTGAAAACCAAGGGAATCTCGTTCCCCTGTACGTTCAGAGATCCCTTCCAGGATCCTGCTACCTCTTGAGGGTATATCACTACACCACTCAGAAACAATCCCAGAGTCAAGGTGCTTCTCAGTCAATTAATTTTACGCTT
>JBFOMC010000262.1:0-2571 GCA_040830565.1 Flavobacteriaceae bacterium | reverse complement strand
TATAACCACAGACGAACAATATCCCCAACACATCTTAGTAGAGTTTGTTCAGGACAAAACGGATCTGTTGAATAACTATAGCGTAGGACAGCAAGTTAAAATCAATATCAATATTCGCGGAAGGGAATGGACAAATCCTCAGGGAGAAGTAAAGTACTTTAACTCCATTCAAGGATGGCGTATTGAAAGTGTACAACCCGAGGCGCCAGCCGAGGGAATGCCTCCTGTACCGCCAGTTGAGGCGTTTGAGCCTGCTGATAATCTAAATGAAGAAGATCATGACGATTTGCCATTTTAAATCGCAAGCAAACTGAATTATTTAAGGCCCGTTAATTGCTTAGGTTAACGGGCTTTTGTTTTAGCAACCTTTTTAATATTCAAGGATTTTGAAAAAAAGGGAACCCACCATAACCTTTTTAACAGACCGACTAGAGTTTCCAGACGTAGAACAAGCAAATTCTGAGGGGCTTTTAGCAGTAGGCGGGGATCTTTCTGCGGCACGACTTAAGTTAGCGTATAGCAGTGGTATCTTTCCCTGGTTCAACGAAGACTCCCTTATTCTTTGGTGGAGCCCAAACCCAAGGATGGTATTGTATCCTGATAAGATAAGGATATCCAAAAGCATGAGAAAGGTAATGGGATCTGACGTATTTCGGTTAACAGAGAATTTATATTTCAAAGAAGTTTTGGAGAAATGTGCACTGGTAAAAAGAAAAGGTCAAAACGGCACATGGATTACGGAGGCGATGAAAGAAGCTTATTTCCAACTCCATAAAGAGGGGCTTGCCAAATCTTATGAGGTATGGAGCAAAGACGAGCTGGTAGGAGGGTTGTATGGAATAGACCTTGGACATATTTTTTGCGGAGAAAGTATGTTCAGCCTAAAAAGTAACGCCTCAAAATTTGCACTGATATGCCTAGCTCAAAAGCTCAAAAAGTTACAATACAGACTGATAGATTGTCAATTATTTACCCCTCATCTGGCAAGTATGGGCGCTGAAGAAATTCCCCGGAAGCAATTTATGGAGATTCTAAAGGCTAAAGATGGCAGCCGTGAGTAGGAAAAGGATAGGTTGTGTACGCTTCGTATAATTTTCCAAGCGATATTCTATGCCAGATTGTATTTTAAGATCGGCGTTTATCAACCACCCCAGACTTAGGGTCAAACGCAGGTCGTGTTGAGGTTCCTGAGCTCGTTCCATGCTTAGTAAGTTTTCAAAACTACTCACGAAATAAGATTCTCCAGGATCAAGGCGCTCTCCTTCCAAGGGTCCATCTACGGCCAATCTACTTCTGAAGCGATGTATGGTTGTTTTAGGAATTAGTCGCTGTTCAACCCTGAATCTGAACCCCCAGCGTATTTGTCTCGGATTCCAGGTTAGGTTGTATTGTTCGGTGATTCTTAATTCATTGGCTTTGTCTGGTTCAAAAGTCTCTCTAAAACGGTACTGCAATCCTAAACCCAGACTTTGATTGTCCCGAATTTTTAATTTCGAGAAATGGGCAATATCTATTTGCCTGGTCCTTAATACAAATTCTTTGCCTTCGACCAAATAGTTCCGATTACTCAAAGATAGGTTATGAGAGTAGTTCGTCGCCACATCATAATTTAAGGCAACTGCGGGTTGCCAATACACAATGATATCATCCTGAGCCCTGATAAGGCAGTGAGAAAAGAGAAAAAGAAAAAAAAAGAGCGTTTTAGTAAAGTACATGGTCGTAATTAGCAGGGAGGGATTTTCTAATCCGAATAAAGGCCCCTTCAGCGTTAAAAAGCACTTCGTAATCTGCGTAGGTTTTTGCTTTTTTTCCGGCAACAATTAGCTCGTAGTTAAGTGATGGCAGCAAAAGATTTTGAAAGGCATTTTTTAAGGTAACCTCTGGAGCCTCTTTTGAAGAAACAGGATATTGTTGCTGTATTTTGCGTATTCTAAACTTTGTAAACTCCTTAGTTAAATAATTAGAAATAGCTTCCATACTCTCTTCCGGAATATCTATGGGCTTGATCAGAATTTCAATATCTTCTAATGCACCCTGCTCATCGAATTCTACACTATAGTTTAATTTGTCTTTTTTGAACTTGGCTTCATAACTGGCTTTTGCACTGTCTGTTTCTTTGTAAAATCTAACTCTTCTGGCATCCTGGATTTTTTTGTCCAGGAAAAGGAGCGCGTTCTTTGGAAATTGTGATTTTTTAATGCGGTATTCTCTTTCGTATTTATTTTGAGCGAAACAAGTACCGTTTGCCAGTAAAAAACATAATCCTAAAGCGAGAAAGTGACTATAATTCCATATTTTCCATTTTCTGCTTTCCATGTTCAATTGATTGAGTTTAAACTTCATGATACCTAAAACAACTTGTCTCATGATCGTTTACCATTCCCGTGGCCTGCATGTGCGCATAGACAACTGTACTCCCTACGAACTTAAATCCGCGTTTTTTAAGGTCTTTGCTAAGGATGTCGGATAGCTCTGTTTTGGCAGGAGCGTCTTTATAATGGGCATGAGCATTTTTTATAGGCTTCTCATCCACAAAACCCCAAATGTACTTGCTGAAACTTCCAAATTCCT
>JBFOMC010000261.1:0-7064 GCA_040830565.1 Flavobacteriaceae bacterium | reverse complement strand
CCACAACGGGGATCTCCTACCCTAGCCCGGAGCCCCATACCTTTTCGATCAATTCTCCAAAAGGAATGTGTAAAAACTGTAATGTCCTGGGACATGTATACAAGGTAAATTCAGATAAAATATTCCCAAATAAAAAACTTTCCATTCAGGCTGGAGGGATCGCACCTCTGTGAGAGTATAAAAAGTTTTGGGCTTTTAAACAGCTTGAGACCATTTAGCGTATGTTTTATTTTGAGCTTACAGATCCGATAAACAAGATTCCGGATGAGGCCTTGCAGATTATCCTTTACGGAGGTGAGGAAAGCTTTGAGGTAGATTCTAAAACTCTGGGGATCAAAAGAGCTTATAAAATTGATTATGAAGGCATAGCCAATTTTATCAAAACCCAATACAATCAGACCGATTCTACTTCCATAAGAAGATGGGCTAAAGAATATATGGACAAAATTGAATGTCCAGTATGCCAGGGTTCACGACTAAAAATTGAGTCGCTCTACTTCAAGATTGGTGAAAAAAATATTGCGGAATTAGCCCAATTGGACATTGCCGAATTAGCAGCATTTTTTGCGGGCTTAGAAGGCAGTTTGGATGGAAACCAAAAGAAGATTGCTGAGGAGATCATAAAGGAGATTAGAAGCCGTATCAGGTTCATGCTCGACGTGGGGCTCGATTATCTTTCTCTCAACAGAAGTTCTAAATCCTTGTCGGGAGGGGAAGCACAGCGTATAAGGCTGGCTACTCAAATCGGTTCCCAGCTTGTTGGCGTTTTGTATATCCTGGACGAGCCCAGTATTGGCCTCCATCAACGCGATAATAATAGGTTGATTACTTCTTTAGAATCCCTAAGAGATATTGGTAATTCCGTTATCGTGGTGGAACATGACAGAGACATGATAGAAAGGGCAGATCACGTAATCGATATTGGGCCCAAAGCAGGAAAACACGGAGGGGAAATTATTTCTGAAGGAAAACCTGAAGCGCTGAAGAATCATGCCACCCTCACAGCAGATTATATAACCGGAAAGAAAGACATCCCCGTTCCCGTGAAGCGAAGAAAGGGCAATGGAAAATCTATACGTCTAGAAGGTTGTACCGGAAATAATCTCAAAAACATTTCAGTAGTCTTTCCCCTGGCAAAAATGATAGGTGTTACCGGGGTGTCTGGCAGCGGAAAATCTACTTTGGTCAATGAGACACTTTACCCTATTATGAATGCTCACTATTTCAATGGAGTAAAGAAACCAATGCCCTATAAAAAGATCAGCGGCCTTGAACATATAGACAAGGTTATAGATATCAACCAATCCCCCATTGGAAGGACTCCCAGGTCTAATCCGGCAACTTATACCGGAGTATTTAGTGAGATACGTTCGCTCTTTGCCAAGACTCCGGAGGCGGCAATTAGAGGCTATAAGCCCGGAAGGTTTAGCTTTAACGTAAAAGGAGGTAGGTGTGAAACCTGCCAGGGAGGTGGTTTACGTGTTATTGAAATGAACTTCCTGCCCGATGTTTATGTAGATTGTGAAACCTGCAACGGCAAGCGATTCAATAGGGAAACTCTTGAGATCAGATATAAGGGAAAATCTATTTCAGATGTACTTGAAATGACCATTAACGAGGCTGTATCATTTTTTGAGAATATTCCCAAAATTCACAGGAAACTTAAAACCATTCAGGATGTTGGTTTGGGCTATATTTCTCTAGGGCAGCAATCTACAACGCTTTCCGGAGGGGAAGCTCAAAGGGTAAAACTGGCTACGGAACTTTCTAAGCGAGATACCGGAAACACCTTTTACATCTTGGACGAGCCCACGACAGGGCTACATTTTGAGGATATTAGAGTGCTCATGGAAGTCTTAAATAAATTGGTAGATAAAGGAAATACCGTTTTAGTTATTGAGCACAACATGGATGTTATTAAAATGGTAGACCACATTATAGATATTGGTTATGAAGGCGGTCGTGGAGGCGGCATGGTTGTTGCAGAAGGTTCTCCGGAAGAAATCAGTAGAGATACTAAAAGTTACACTGCGGAGTTCTTAAATAAGGAACTTAGTTTTCAAAAGCGTTCCAAGGCGCTCCTAAACATATAAATTTTACCTTAGTCCTTGATAAAAAGAAGGCATCATTTTCTTTTAAACAGAAATGTGAGGTTTTCGTGAATTGAATAGACTAACTTCATACCGGCAAAAGCATTATCCGTAAGAACTATGAGAAAAGAACAACATCATAAAGGGTGGAACGAGATTAAAACAAACGACTCCTGGGCAATATTCAAGATTATGGGAGAGTTTGTCATGGGTTTTGAAAAGATGAGTGCCATTGGGCCATGTGTTTCCATTTTTGGATCTGCCAGAACAAAGGGGGATGCAAAATATTACCAAATGGCCGTCAGTATTGCCAAAAAGGTATCTGAAGCCGGTTACGGAATTATTACAGGAGGAGGTCCGGGTATAATGGAGGCTGGGAATAAAGGTGCAAGTGTAGCCGGAGGTACTTCTGTTGGCCTAAATATAGATCTTCCTTTTGAGCAACATGATAATCCTTATATAGATGACGATAAAAGTCTTGATTTTGACTATTTCTTTGTCAGAAAAGTGATGTTTGTTAAATACTCCCAGGGATTTGTGGTAATGCCAGGGGGTTTTGGTACACTAGACGAGTTGTTTGAGGCTATTACCCTGATACAAACCAACAAGATTGGGACATTTCCAATTATCCTTGTAGGATCCGAGTTCTGGGCCGGATTATTCGACTGGATAAAAACTACCATGCTTTCAGCCGGAAATATCAGTGCAACGGATCTAGATCTTATTAAAATTGTCGACACGGAAGACGAAGTAGTAGAAATTATAGATGCCTTCTACAAAGGCAATATCCTGAGCCCCAATTTTTAAATGCATGAAGCCAAACGGTCTACAACTTGAAAGGTATACCCTTTGGGTGCTTTTACTGCTGGGTGGTGCTGTATCCTTTGCGCAGCACAGCAATTCGCTGACAGCAACCTTAGAAGCGGAGACCCAAACCATCAACATTCAACAAGAATTTATTTATTCGAATGATTCTAAAGACACCTTAAATACATTGTATTTTAATGATTGGGCCCACGCCTACTCTAATAAAAATACGGCCCTGGCCAAACGATTTGCAGAGGACTTTAAAAAAAGCCTTCATTTGGCAAAAGACGACGAGCGCGGTGCTACAGAAATCATCAGTGTTGTTGATGACGAATACAGAGGTTTAGAATGGCAGCGTACTACCGGAGAAGACCTGGTAAAGTTTATTCTCAACAAACCTTTAGCTCCCGGAAAAGCTACTAAATTCTTCATTACCTATACGGTAAAACTGCCTTCAAACAAATTTACACCTTATGGTTACAGCAGCAGGGGGGGCTACTACCTCAAAGACTGGTACCTTACCCCCGCCGTCTATGACGGAGCGTGGCAACTTTACTCCAATAAAAATCTGGAGGATCTCTACACCGATATTACGGATACCAACATAAACTTTATTTTCCCAGATTCCCTTTATCTGGGCACCAATTTCAACGAGGTGAGCATTACTTCTTTTCCAGGTAGTCAGTATGCCTCTTTAAAAGGAGTCAGTAGAAAGAATTGTGATATAATTCTCAATCCCTCCAAAAGATTCATTAAACATGTAACGGGCCATCTCATTGTTGTTACCGACATCAGTTCTAACAGATATGATGAAATTTTACAGGGTGTCTCCATCAATAGAATCACCAAATTCATTCATGAGAATTTGGGAGATTTCCCTTATGAACAACTATTGGTAAGTGAGGTCGATTTCAACAAGAATCCTCTTTACGGCCTCAATCAGCTCCCCTCTTTTATAAGACCCTACGAGGCTCAGTTTCAATTTGAAATGAAGTTTTTAAAAACCGCTTTGAACAGCTATATGCGGGAGACTGTATTTCTAAACCCAAGAAAAGAGAAATGGGTGGCCGATGCCTTGGTGAATTATCTCATGATAAAGTTCGTAGATCAATTTTACCCCAATCAAAAACTCCTGGGAAAGTTGTCTAATCTCTGGGGGGTTCGCGGTTTTCACCTTGCAGAAATGGGTTTTAACGAACAATATCCATTTCTCTACATGCTTACCGCCAGGAAAAACCTGGATCAGGCCTTGAGTACACCAAACGACTCACTCATAAAGTTCAATCAAAAAATTGCGAATACGTATAAGGCCGGACTCGGCTTGGCTTACCTGGCCGAATATCTCGGAAAGGAAAAGGTAGACAAAAGTGTCATGGAATTCTATGAGGCCTTTAAACTAAAGGACGTAAGACAGGAGGATTTTGAAAAGATCTTGAAAAAGAATGCTGACAAGGATATCAATTGGTTTTTTGATGCCTATGTGAACACCAGTGATCGGATAGACTTTAAAATAAAAAAGGTCATCAAGGAAGAAGATTCGCTTGGGGTTATTTTAAAGAATAAAACAGGCACTAATGTACCGATATCCCTATTTGGGATCAAAGAAGATTCTGTAGTTTCAAAATATTGGTTCCAGGATATTAAAACTGAAAAGACTATCAAGATTCCGAGAAATGGTGCAGAGCGACTCGTACTCAATTACGACCAAAAAATTCCCGAATTCAATCAGCGCGACAACTGGAAAACCTTGAATGGTTTCTTTTCGAGTAACAAAAAACTTAAATTCCAATTTTTAAAAGACTCTGAAGACCCTTATTACAATCAGATCTTTTATATGCCCATAGCCAACTTCAATGTATATGACGGTCTAACACCAGGGCTGAGACTGACGAACAAAACGCTCCTGGAACGTCCGTTTATTTTCGACTTTGCTCCCTCTTATGCCATGCTAGAGCGAGCTTTGGTGGGATATGCCCGATTCAATTACAGGCAGTACCATAAAAAAAGTGGTATGTACGTCACCAACTATTCCCTCGGTGGCTCCTCATATCATTTTCAAACCAACTCAAGGTATTCTACCATTACACCCTCGATAGGTTTTGGATGGCGATCGGATAACCTCATCTCGAATAAAAGGCAATCCCTGGTATTGCGGCACGTAAATGTTTTCAGAACCATTGATCCCGCCCTGGGCGATCTGGAGACTGATCCGGATTACAGTGTTTTTAATGTTCGCTTTAACAGCTATAACAATGGTATAATAGACTATTTTTCTTGGTTTGCTGATGGGCAGCATGCCAGTAATTTTACCAAGCTTGCTTTCAATTTGGAATACAGAAAATTATTCGAGAATAATCGCCAATTAAATCTGCGATTTTTTGCTGGTAAATTTTTGAGAAATAAGACCGGTTCCGACTTTTTTAGTTTTGCCCTGGATAGGCCAACAGATTATTTGTTTGACTATGGCTATCTTGGTAGATCAGAGGATTCCGGAATTGTCAGTCAGCAAATAATAATCGCCGAAGGCGGTTTTAAGTCAAGATTGGAAAATCCGTTTGCCAACGATTGGATGGCTACTACCAATGCCAGTATTAATATTTGGAGATGGATAGAATTATATGGCGATGTGGGCTTCATTAAAAACAAAGGAGAAAGTACGAGGTTTGTTTACGATTCCGGAATTCGGCTAAATCTGGTTACAGATTACTTTGAACTTTACTTCCCTCTCCACTCCAACAACGGCTGGGAAATAAGTCAGCCAAACTACGATGAAAAAATTCGATTTGTAGTCACTATTAGCCCTAAAACACTTATCGGGCTGTTTACAAGGAAGTGGTTTTAATTTTTGCAATATTCCTAATAAAATAGGATTTTATTGTAGCATACTTAACAAATTGACACATTAGAAGCCTTTTTTTAAGATTAATTTAATGAATTAATCCAACAGGTCATTGGAATTAACGATCTATTTTGATACTTTTGTGGAAAATTCTACTAGGCCCGATGGATGTAAAATTGCAATCAAGTGACGACATTTCTTTTGATGATTTCAGGGCACAGATACTAGGTGATTATAAGGTGGCTGTCACCAGCCGGGAATGCAGTTTGCTGGGTAGACGTGAAGTACTCACCGGGAAAGCAAAGTTTGGCATATTTGGAGATGGCAAAGAGCTTCCGCAGTTAGCTATGGCTAGGTCTTTTAGAGACGGAGACTTCAGAAGCGGGTATTACAGAGACCAAACTTTTATGATGGCACTTGGTTTGCTTAGCGCTAAGGATTTCTTTCATGGCCTATATGCAACTACCGATATTGAAAAAGAGCCCATGTCTGCAGGAAGGCAAATGGGAGGTCATTTTGGCACCTATAGCTTAAATGAAGATGGAAGCTGGAAAGACCTGACTGCCCAGAAGAATAGTAGCCCTGATATTTCTCCAACTGCGGGTCAAATGCCCAGACTTTTAGGCCTAGCACAGGCTTCTAAGATTTATCGTCATGTTAAGGGTATAGACGCCAGCAAATTTTCAAAAAACGGAAATGAGGTGGCTTGGGGTACTATTGGAAATGCCAGTACCAGTGAAGGACATTTTTTTGAAACCTTCAATGCGGCCGGGGTCCTTCAGGTGCCCATGGTCATTAGTGTTTGGGACGATCAATACGGAATTTCAGTCCCGGCAAAATATCAGACCACCAAGGAAAATATTTCCGAAATTCTTTCTGGCTTTCAAAGAGATGAGAATAATCCTGGTTACGAAATACTTAAAGTACGAGGTTGGGACTACACGGCCCTCATCCATACCTATGAAAACGCTTCAGATATTGCCCGGGAAGAACATGTTCCGGTTATGATTCATGTAACCGAGCTCACCCAGCCTCAGGGTCATTCTACCTCTGGGTCGCATGAGCGATATAAAAGCGAAGAGCGACTTAGTTGGGAAAAGGAAAATGATTGCAACAAACGATTCAGAGAATGGATCATTGAGAATAAAATTGCCGAAGAAGATCAGCTAACTACTCTTGAAAAGGAAATAAAGAAAGAGGTAAGACTTGCAAAGAAAGAGGCCTGGGCCGAGTTTCTGGCACCTCATAAGGAAGACAAGAAAACTCTGGTTCAACTACTGAATAGTGCGGCGGAAGCTAGTAGTAATCTGGCTTTCATCACAAAAATT
>JBFOMC010000260.1:0-4106 GCA_040830565.1 Flavobacteriaceae bacterium | reverse complement strand
TGCAATTGCTGCACATCCTGATTTCAACAGCCGCCGTATGGGTTTTTCTAAAGCATGCTCCATTTCAAAGAACGATTAAGATTCTTTTCATTTTTGGATATTTTATGCTCTTTGAGTACACCTTGATAAGCCGTAACTATGCCCTAGGTGTCCTTTTTTTATTTTTGGCTTGCAGTATGTATGAAACTCGAAGAGAACGTTTTGTTCTCTTCAGCTTGTTTTTGGCGCTCACATGTAATACTCATGCCATCTTTTTTGTAATTTCTTGCAGCCTTATGTTTGTTACCCTTATAGAAGTTGGTCTCAGGGATGGTTTATCTTTCAAAGCTAATTTGATCACCGGGACACTAATATTTGCTGTTGGATCCCTCTTGGCTATAGCACAAATGATACCTCCCTCTGATACGGGTTTTTTTGAAGGGATAAATACCATTTCATTATATGACAGAATTACTAAAAGTGTCGTAGGTTTTTTTAAGGGTATTGTAGTGCTTCCCAAATTAAACACTATTCATTTCTGGAATACTAACCTTCTAATAAGTTATAATGGAGCATTGGCGGGGGTATTGGCTGCATTTTCTCTATTCATCCCATATTTTCTTTTTTTTTAAAACAGAACTGTTTTAAGTTATGTTTACTTGGGAATAGCCGGAGGTAGCTTGCTTTTGTATATCACTCAAATTTCTGGTACCAGATATTTCGGAATGTTTTACTTTTTGTTGTTTACAGGGCTTTGGATTGATCACTATTCACCAAAAATAAGGTCCGTACGGAAATTTCCAATATCTGAGCAATGGTGGAAATCAATAAAAAAAATCCTAATATATGGTATCCTTGGGCTTCATTTACTATCTGGCTTATGGGCCTACGGCATGGATTTGACCAAACCCTTTACCAATGCCGAACAAGTTGCACAATTTCTAAACACTTCGGGCCTTTCTGACAGGACAATAGTGACTAAAGCTTGTGACGGAACACCTCTGAGCGGATACTTGCAAAGGAAAATCTACTTTACTTCCTATGGTAATTATCAGAGCTACTGCATTTGGGGCAATCCCGAACGCAACCTCTTCCCGAAAAGAGAGGTCACTATAAGTTCCCTTGAAATGCTCACAGGTTTACAAGAGGAAAGTATTATTTTTATTTCTTTCGACAAATTCTTTAGTGCCCACGAGGATGAAGAATGGACATCCTTAAACCAAAACCTGCGATACAGGCTTTTAATGAAATATGAAGAAAGTATAGTGAAAAAAGGAAAATACTATATCTATGAAGTTGAGAAGCACTAAAACTGCAGTAGGGAACATCATACTGATCTCACTGACTTTCTCTGTCGGTGTGTTCAACTCCTGTATAAAAAAAGAAGATCATACCATTCGATTGAAATGGAACAAAGCACATGCTGCAGACACCATGGAAAAGAATGTTAAGGGTCTAAAGTGGTGTTTGTCTTTTCTGGGTTCTGAGATTGCCATAGATACTACTCTAAAGGGGATCAATTACAATGATTCAATTATTATACTGAATACTTCAAAGCTGGGCTTTGGCGAAAAAGCAAAAAAGTATCTTGCACAATTAAATAGGCAGTTAAAGGAATCAGAGGAATATGGTCATACCAAAGCCATAGATCTTGGTCGATTTATTGCGCTTACCCTGGGCAGTTCGTTTCATTACTATAAGATCACCGGGGTACCTAGCAACATAAGCTATTATCAAAAGCAACATGACTTTAAAGAGGGTAAGGGTTACATTAACAATTCGGGGGTTTCTAAGGTAAACAGGGTGATTTCCTTTACCACAAACTCTATAGGGAATGAGCAAATATACATCTCCGAAGAAATTGAACCAGCTACGGAACGGTTACTTGAATTTGAAACTGCAGAGATTATGCCCAATGGCTTTGTAAAATATGGAATTTATAATACCGACGGAATTTTGAAAGAAGCCGCCAGTAACGGGGTAACAAGGGCGGGTAAGCCGGCAAAGTGTATTTGGTGTCATGAGTCCGGAATTCAGTCGATTTTTAAAGAGCAACAAGAACAAACAGGTTATTTAGACCCTCAAGTCTTTAAGGATGTAATTTACCAAAACCATAGGAAGTTAAGAGTATATCAGGATAGTCTTTGGAAAGATATTGATATTAAAAATAGACGACTTCATACACTAATGGAACACGCCTACATCAACTTTATGGAACCTTCTGTTGAAAGACTTTCCAGGGAATGGGGTATGCCTATTTCTGAGGTTGAGAAAAGGGTTGGTCATCTTAGCAAGCACGACCATGAGGAGTTTCAATATCTGAAAGGACTATATCACAGAAAGGATATTGAATCTCTGGGGCCATGGAAAGTTGTGCCGGTACCAGAAAGTATTCGGGAAAAATCTGATTCTGAAAAGGACTATCTCACCCTCAAATCTTATTTTAACCAAGTTTTAAATAGTCTTTCTTTATATCCCTCAGAAAAGAAATGATTCATGTATGGCGAATCAAGTAAGGAATTCAGGTACCCTTCTGTATACCTGATATGATTTCTAAAATCCTTATATAGCTTTCCACCATTTGACTCTGCAGTTATATTAGCGTCTATAATATTAAAATCCTTAATGTCGCAAAAGTCACCTATCAAAGCTTCTTTTTTTGGATTAGGAATCTCTGAGTGCATCAACAACACCTCTATATGACCTTTTTTAAACACGGTAAATTCCTCATCACTATTAAAAGGTAGCTCATATACATTTATGGCTGTTCCCTCAAAAAATTGCTTGCCATACCAGTCTATAGCATAAGTATGCGAAATATTGTCGTGAAATGCTTTCTCCAATTCCTCCAAACTACCCGGATAGTTTTGGGCAGGCACTCCCAAAAAGAGCTCAAAAGCGTCAAAAAATGCTGAAATATTTCTGTCAATTGGATTTCTATACAACGAAATGATCTTAAACGGTCTCCTTTTTGAAACGATTTTTCGGTTGATTAAACCAACAGGGCTGCGCCTGCCCGGATAAATTCCATTTTTAAGGCACTTAGCTACTCCTGCACTAATTTCCGATTCATCTAAACTGTGAATATGGAAAACCTGCTTCCTACCATGATGCTTCAGCGATCGGTAGACACTGGTAGAAGCCGCTTTAGCCATAGTAAAAACGAGAATTGGGGTCTCGCTTCCAGGGGAGGTCAACATATAACTTTCGCTAAACAAAACTGCGCGGTCCTTGAGATGATATCGTAAAAAATCTTTCAAAGCTTGTCGTTTGAACAAATATTATATTTTTTCAAGGTAAAAGCTCCTCTTCTCGAACGTAAATCTGATAAGAAATATAACTCGCACTCGTTAACAACTACTGGCTTCTTCTTTTTAGACTTAGTTTTGATTATGCTTTTCCCATTAATATAAATTTGATTGTCCTCTATTCTACACGATTCCGTATCGAATGAATCTACTTTTATATCTGTTTTAATCCTTTCCAGTCCGTTACGGCCAAGTGCGGTGTATACCAACATGCCATTTACTTCTTCAAAATCTGCTATCATGAAGTGTTTTTTTTCGCCGATAACGTAAGAAGTATTTATCTGCTCAGACTGATTATAACCGGGAATGCTTAATAGAAATAAAAACAAGAGTGCTATCCCGATATAGGTAAAATTGAATTTTTTTGTTATGCTTAAATAGAAAAGTATGACTAAGGCTATGCTCAGCCACAATCTCATAAACCTTATCCAGATTGGTAGTTCTTCTAACACTTTATATGGAAAATTACAAACCAGGAAGAGGAGTATTAAAAAGGTAATCTTCAACTCCCTTTTCAAAGTAGTACCATACAAAGCAAAGGCCGGGTAAATCCATAGAATCTGGGCATAGGTGGCAGTTCTGTCTTGAAGTAAAAAAAGTGCAACCATCCAGATGGCCAACAATTCCCATAAGTACTTTTGTCTTAATTTGGTAAGAAAAACTGCCGATCCCAGAACTATGGCCTTAGCAACAATGGTTAAAAAAGTGTATAAGAATTCCGAGTTAAAGGGAGCTTTGGGATTGTAATAAGCATCTCTTATAAATAAGGTCTTTAAGAATACGTCAAGGGACTGATAATTGGTCCTAAAATCTACAATC